>JAYTBK010000467.1:0-2603 GCA_043737035.1 Bacteroidota bacterium
GCTGCTCTTACTACCTATAGTAATGTGATTATAAAATTAAAATTTAGTGCAGAAACGGGAAGTTCTAATAATTTTTATGTAGACGATATAAATCTTACAAGTATTACGGGAATTAAAGAGAATGTTTTTTCACATATACTAAATGTTTTTCCAAATCCTGCCAATGACCAACTATCACTTAATTTTGATTTGGAAAAAGAAGAAACTGTAGAGGTGTATTTAACGGATGTGTTAGGTAGAAAAATATTGGCAGATGCAAACGAACGATTAACAGCGGGAGGACATTTAAAAACAATAAAGGTAAGTGCGTTAAATAAGGGAATTTATTTTGTGAATTTAAAAATAGGTACGGAGTTAACTACGAGAAAAATAATTATTGAGTAGTTTCAATATTAAATATTATTTTTTATCCGGAACGCGCAAATAAAAAACAAATCCATTTTGACGGTATAATTCTTTTAACCTTGGGAACCTTTGTTTAATTTCTGTTGCACCGGTTATCTTACCAACTAAAAGGCTTGGACGTTTAATTTTTCCAACTTCTAAAAAATTAGTATGGATGAGCCCTGTGTACATTACTGGATTTTTAGTTTCACCTTCGGCCGCTAAACCAATGAGGCGTTCTGTTTTATATTTCAGGAAATCCGGATTTTTCAAAACCTCGGGTTTTAGTTCAGAATAAAACAATGTAGCATAACTTTTAAAATCAATCGTCTCCACATCGTAATTATGTGCAGCACACATTTTATAAAATTCAATGGCTGCACGTTGTGAATAACGTTCAACTTTTGGAACTATAACCATAATAATGCTGTACACCGTAAAAAGCGAAGTTGCAAACAAAACATATATGTATTTAAGGTGATTTTTTTTAACCATATATAAACAGAAAATACTACTCGATAGAAATACAAATCCGATAACCCATTCAAAGCCTGTCCAGAATACTTCCGCTTTTAAATTTTCAACAGCAAACTCATCGGCGATAAATTGATTGGTTAAAATAAAACTCTTAAGGAATGGAATGCTGCCGATGGCGATAAACAATAAACCTAGTATTGATATCAGAACAAAGCCCAGCGTAAAAAAACGTTTTTTTAAGGCGTATTCGCTCTCCAGTATTTTTTGAATGGAGTACGTTGCCAAATAAGTTAACGGAAAATAACACAACGAAGAATAATGCACAATTTTGGTTTTTACAATTGAAAATAAAATAAGCACCACCCAAAATAAAACCAGCATCCAGCGTTTTATATGCTTTTGATACGGCGTATCAAAGCATGATGTTTTGTGAGCAGTGATTAAAAAAAACGACGCAGGGAAACAACCCACCAACAACACAATAAAGTGATAAATAAAAAGTCCGCCGTGATCACTGTCTTCAGTTTGAAACAAGCGAATTTGGTAATCAATAAACTCTTTAATAATATATCCATTCCCTTTTAATAATTCAACACCAAACCAGCTAAATCCAGTAATAAAAAAAGCCAGAAAAAATACCAACACAAATTTGGTTTCGGATATTTTTCGGAATTTTGATAAAGCGAAAAATATGGTAACAGAAAGTCCAACCAATAAAAGTGCAACCGGACCTTTAGTAAGTAACGCAAGACCTAAAAAAAAACCTGCAAACGCAGCTGTTTTATATCCGTATTTTGCAACCGGGTTGTTGGTATGCTGTATTAAATAAAATACGGACAAATAAATAAACAAATTAAACCAGGGATCAATTATGCCACTTTTAAAAAACAAATGCGGCAATAATGTGGCGGCGTAAACAAAACTCCATGTTAGGCCAAATTTTTTATCATTAAATGTTTTACCTGTTCTGTATAATACAAGTAACGTAACTATGCCGCAAATTGCGTTTGGCAATCGTGCTGAAAATTCGTTTATACCAAAACCATTCATGGATAAAGCTTGCAGCCAAATAAACAAAGGAGGTTTTTCCCAAAATGGTTGAAAGTAAAGTTGCACATTTGAATAATTATTAGAAACGATCATTTCGCGCGCGCATTCAGCAAAATTAATTTCGTCCCAATCAAACAACGGCATATTGCCGATAAACGGTATAAAAATAAGCGCCGATACAATCGCAATAAACGTGTAGGCTTTGAAATCATTATTTAAAATTTTAAACACAATATTATTTTTTAGAAAATAGTAAGGGCAAAGTTGTATCCCATTTTTTTGAATACGCCGTTTCGTAAAATACAAAGTAAAATAATACCGAAAAAAATGCGCCTATAATCGAACCCGCGTAAACATCAATAAGCCAATGTTGCGAAATATAAATACGGCTAAATGCGGCTAAAATTGCCAGAATAAAATAAAACGCTTTAAGGCTATGATTTTTAGTAACAAAAATAAGGCAAAAAAATAAGGCAAAAGCAGATAAAGCGTGCCCGCTAGGGAACGAGCGGATTGAACTCATTAGAACACCATCAACCAACACTAACTTTTTTTCTTTTATAAAATAACCATAAGTTGAATGTGGCCGAAATACATTTGGATAGAAAATATATTTTATCAATGTCGAAATTAAAGCCGCACTTAAGTATGAAAATAAAATATAACACGCCTTCCGTAAACTGAAAAATAAC
>JAYTBK010000468.1:0-6552 GCA_043737035.1 Bacteroidota bacterium
CAGCGGGTAACCCCCAACGACATTTGTATTGTTTGTAAAAAAACCAAGGTCCTGATTATCTATAGTGCCTATGGCGTGACCGCCAAACAGTTGAGTACTAAAACCAAGCCCTGTATTTGGGCTATGCTGAAATAGAAAATGAGCGACGTATGTACTGCCGGAATTGGGTCCGTGTACTTGTAAGCTTTGTGCCGGAGAGCCTGTTCCAACAACATTAGGGTTAATAACAACGCCACCGCTGTTTGTAAAAGTTGACACAGGAGAATTAGCAAGAGTGTTAGCGCCCGACCACATGGGTAAAACCCCAGGTGTACCTGTTCCGTTAACGTTACCTACATTTGTTAACGTGATCGTAGAAACGGAAGCGCCTTGTGTTAATGAAATTTCCTTACTCACAGCTGTATAAGATAGGGTGGATGACGGAGTATTAACTGAGAGTGTAGGGTAAGTGCCGGAAACGTTAGTAACGCCTGTACCTGTAATAGTTGGTACAACGGGCGTAACTGTAAAAGCATTGCCGCTTTGGCTTACGGTAATATTGGAGTTACCCGCTGTTAACGACGCGTTTGACGCTGAATTGAGCGATACCGTTGCAATAGCTGAGCCATTTTGCAATAAATTTAAATTTGATCCGCTCTGCGAAATGCTATAGCTTGCGGCGTTTACAGTATATGTGCTACCCACGTTATTTAATGTTATGTTATTCCCCTGAACCAAAGTAGTAGTTCCACCACCAACAGCGTTAACCGTATAATTTGGATACGAGCCTGTTACTCCAGAGCCGTTTATGGTAACTGTTTGGTTGGGAGCAGTGTTTGTAATGGTGTTTGAATTTATTCCTATCCCGTTACCAGAAATCAAATTTACACTCGCGGCGGTTTTTGCGTACAACGCATATGGAACGCTCATTACCTGTTGTGTTCCCACCGATGTATAAGATGTTCCGCCGGCCGGATCCATTAATACTTCGAGGAAATAAGGACCATTGCCCCAGTTAATAGCTAGAAATTGGGAAGTGCTTACTGAGCCCATTGATAACATGAATAAACCAAATGGATTGGTGGTTACGTTATGGGTTTCTGCAAACACAGATGTTCCTGTAGTGCTTCCCTGATGCAGATCGAACTTAACTGAGATATTTTGGTTACCAATTACGAAGCCGCCTGCATTTCGAGCCACAGCTTGATAGCTAATGCCTTGTTGGGCAAAAACATTAATCCCAAAAAGAAAAAACATACTTAAAACAAAACCTATTTTTTTCATCTAATTTCTACTAAATATTTTTTTTGCCAGCATGATAGACGATTTTTTATTCTATGATCTACCGGTAAAAAGCAATTTTTAAAAATAAGGAAATTAATTGTAAATCAAACTTCTAAAGTGTTAATTACAAAATTGCAAGATAACCTTTTTCGAACGTTCGTCTCATTGTATCATTCAATAACAAAATAATTAAACGCAAACGATGAAGTGCTGATAGGCCCACCTGTATAATTTTTAAATATGATTTCAAAATCTGTGGTGCTAACACTATTTAATTGAAAATTCAAATCTGTTTGAATGGGTGTAATTACTACAATAGGAGGCGTGCCAGACGAATACGGTTTAACGAAAGCAACTTTGATAAGAAGGAATTGACCTGATGCAATAGTTGAAAGTGGAAAGCTTACCTGAACTCTTCCTTTAATATCATTATACGTTCCCGAAAAAGTATAACTTGGAAGTGTTAACGACGCAAACGTAGTGGTAACAGCATTAACAGCACATTGCAAACCAGAACCTTTCATATGTCCATTTTGCACCCATAAACCCAACGCGCTCGTGCTTCCAGAAATTGTACGTAAGGCAGCTCCCGTTCCATCGTTATTTATGTAAACCACATCTCCCCCATTTGTAGATTCAGCAATCGCAAAATTTGCCACGTTGCCAAATTTTCCAATTCCTTTATAGGCCAAAAACGCTAAACCACCGCCTAAATTTGTGGTCTCGATAGTTGACATGGCGCCACTTGAGCTTTCGGTATAAAGACCCCGGCCTTGCCCGGCCAAAGCACGGAAGGCATCGTGCGAACCGGAATTCTGCGCAAATATTGTGGGGAAACTATTACTATTATTGGCTGCCACAAGGGCATATTTATTTGCAGTAGTAGTTACATCAATCCCAATTCCTGAACCGGTTTGTGATACAACTAATCCGGTTCCTATACCACTGTGGTTAATATTTACTGCCGTATTGGTATTTCCAATATCACTTAATGTAACAGTAATTCCGCGGCCTGAATTGGCGGAGTTATTGGCATTAATAATATCGCCTATACCGGTTGTTTTGCTTACCTGCAAAACTGCTGATGCATTGAAAGAAGGATTTGTATTTTCGATGTTTGCCACAGGAACTGCCGTAACGGTGCTGTTAAAATTTCGAACATGCAAGGGAGAAGTTGGTATAAAAAGGCCAATGCCCACCCGCTGATTGCTAATGCTTGTTGTAATAGTACTCACTCCTTCAACCCATGGATCGGGGACGTATAAGGGTACGTAACTAGCACCATTTACAGACGCAAAAAAGCCGGAAGCACTTAAATATAATTTCCCCTGTAAAGCTCCCGATAAAGCCGGTTGGACAAACTGCATACCAAATATAAGCGATGAATCAACCTGAGCATTACCATTTATATGAATTTTACTGGCCGGAATTTTTGTTCCAATGCCTAATCGGTTAGAATTCTTTTTTAAAACCATTGTGTTGGGATTGATATTATTTCCTGTCATAAAATGAAGGTCGCTATTTATAGTACCTACAAAAACTCCGTCATCATTTGGGGGGCCAATTTCTGAGCGCACACCAAATGTGTGTATGCCTGACATATCCTCCGCAAATACTGAATAATCATTAGACTTTACTCTTAATCTAGGAGCCGCGGCGCCAGTAGTAGGATCTGACATGACTATACCTCCACCTACATTTTGCGTTATTACAGAATTACCTAATGTGGTAGTACCTGTCCAAAGTGGAACAGTATTAATTGTACCACTGCCCACAGCACCTTGTGAAAGAGTTACAGAATTTGACGCAGGCCCTGATGATAAAATATTTCCAGCCAACGAAAGTGTAGGGTTTACGTTTACGTTCGCAGCGCCAAAGGAAAGAACTCCAGTGGACGGACTAAATATAGGGTTTGGGACATTTACGGTGAAACTTGTGCCTGAAGTAGGATTTACGTTGGCCATCCCAACACCAATAACATTAATGGTACTTGCACCGATACCCGTTAATGTTTGAGTGCTTACCACAGAGCCCTGAGTTAAACTTAATACATTAGAGGCGTTGTTATAATTGAGGGAAGGCGGAGGAACGTTAATATTGTAAATATTTTGCGCGGGAGAATTAACAACTGCAATCCCGAACCCGTTGATTGTAGGCGTGGAGGCCGCGTTACCCGAGGTTGCCGCATACAATGCATAGGGTACACTTAGTAGTTGTTGCGAACCAACTGTAATATAATTTGTTCCACCTGCAGGATCAATTGATACTTCTAAAAAATAAGGTCCACTACCCCAGTTTATTGCAGAAAAAGATAACATATTTACCGATCCAATGGCAAGTGTAAACAATCCTAAATTATTGGTTGTTTTGGAATGAACCTCAACAAAATTTACGGGACCACCACTGGTGCCTTGATGTAATTTTAATTCAAGACCAATTTGCTGATTGGGAATTACAGCTCCACTCACATTACGGGCTACTCCCTGATAATTAATTTCTTTAGGGGCTTGCGAATGTATAATGGCCGATATGGCTATAAAAAACAAACAGAAAAGTTTTTTCATGAAATTAATTTAAAATAATAAATTTAATACTATAGTCCCAATCTCTGACATGTTAAGATACAAAAGTTGAAAAGGTTATGGAAGCCTGATACGAACGTAATCAAAATGAGAAAAATTATACGGTGTAATCACAAATCCCAAATACTTTTGCGTTTATAAATTTTGGGCTTAAAACTTTCTTTATGTTCCAAAATAAAGGCCATAATGAAATAAATAATAATGGGTGAGCCAAACGTAAAAAAAGAAAGATAAATGAAATACAAACGGATATGCGTTGTGCCTATCCCCAGTTTTTTACCCCACCATTCACATACGCCAAACGCTTGCTGCTCGAACCAATATATTGTGCGTTGTATCACTATCGTAAATATACGTATTTGTATATAACTTTTAGTGTTAAATCGTATTTTTGAGCAAATAGCCGCCTACATTACAGTGAAGACATGCTTTTACTGAGCAAAAATGATCGTATAATTGGATTTGCGCCTGACTTTCTAATGCATGACATGCTTTCTTTTTAAGTAATGAAAATGGTTTCGTTTTGCTATTTAATTCTGCGGGCAACTGCGACAATAAATTTAAAGCGTAATTACACAAGGTTTCATTGCCGGCTGATTTAAAAAATATAAATGGAACAATGCAATTAATTATCAAGGAATGGATCGCCACATTGCCTAACGGTTTGCGCCTGTCCTCCGATGGGTTATCGAACGTATAATGCGATTCCCAATAAATGCTGGTACTTACGTTAAAAAAATTATTAAGCGCTTTTAAATCAGGAAGTTTTTCTAATAAATGATAGAGAGATTGGCTTTTATGGAACAAGGCTGCAATTTGCGATAAACGAATGGTGGGAAAGTTAACAGGCCGTGTTTTAGAAAATTTCCAACTTTCTTTTTTCAAAGATACAATTTGATGCTTGCTCTTTAAAAAGGCCAATTCGTTTTGTAATAGCTTTGGATATTTATCGTCAAAAAGATCATCTAATAAGCCCGCGGTGCCAAACAGCAAAGCTTCTAAGCGAAAGGGATCATCACTATACTTTCTTACTAAACTGTAAGGAAGTGTTTTGGCCAACAATTCAAAGGCGTCATTATTTATTTTAAAACCAAAAGTACGCATCAAAAATATGTACAATGTTTCTTCGTAATTGCTGTCGGTAAATTCAAAAAGTTGCTGTATATATTTTGTTTTCTCTTCCAGCCGCGAAATCATAAGTCTATCAAGCCACGAATTCCATTGCAAGTCGGGCACGGTAGAGAGTGCTGCACCGCAAGGTATAATTTGGCGTGAAAACTTTATATCGTCATATTTCTTAATTAATAACGGATGAATGTATTTTTTTAATTCGAGCACTGATACATTATTATCTTCATTCTGCAAAAGAGTTTTATCATGTTCGTAAACTACATGCAGTACAAGGTTGTTGTAAGCTTTATCGTTTTGATGATTGTGTCTCAACCAATCGGATGTTTTAATATGTATTTCAACGTTTCCAGCAAGCACCACGCCGTTAATACTTATTTTAGAATTAAAAAAATCGGGCCCCGAATGTTGGTTGTGTTCGCCAATAGCAATTATTTTAATTTGCTCATTATTAACACCGATAAACTCGGATAAACCAAGCAGTTTAAATTTCCAGATAGTATGCAAAAAATCTTCGGTCATAGGGAACAAACGTAAAATAAAAAATAAAAAATTTACCTAATTGCGAGACACTTGGCGATAGCTAAAAAAATATGCATGTAGTTAATCATATCACTGTTTAGCGGTTAAGTTAGTCTTTAACGTCAATTATTACAAAAGTGATGTCATCGGTTTGCTCGTAATTTTTCATGAAACTGTTGAGCCTGTTCTCTATTTCTTTAAGTTGTGCTGTAGCAGTTAACGCTGCCGTTTCAACTAACCAGGTTTTAAACGTTCGTATTTTTAATTTTTTACCCAATCCTTTTTCCGTGTCCGCTCCACCAAATTGGTCAACAATTCCATCGCTAAATAAAATAATTCTGTCGGAGGGCTGTAAATTAAATTTTACCGATGTAAAAGATTCTTCTGTGTCAGAAAAGCCAACGGGTTGCTTATTTCCCTTTAGGATATTTATTTCACCGTTCCTCAAAATAATTATTGATTGATTGGCACCGGAAAATACGAGTTCGCTTTTTGTAAAGGCAACTAACGCCACATCCATTCCGTCTTTTTTATCTGAAATAGTTGTTCCGGAATTTAAACTATTTACAACACCGTTTTTTAATTCATTTAAAATGTGCGAAGGTTCGGTAATGTCTTTTTCCAGAACAAGTGTATTTAAACAATTGATACCTATTATACTCATAAATGCCCCAGGAACTCCATGCCCTGTGCAATCAGCCAGTGCAAAAATATTAAGTTCGCTTATTTTGTTATACCAGTAAAAATCGCCGCTTACAATATCTTTAGGCTTAAACAATATTGATATACCAGGATACAAATTATTTATTTGTTGTTCGGTTGGAATGAGTGACGATTGAATTCGATGCGCGTAAGTAATACTATCCGTAATATCTTTATGTTTTTCTTCTATTTCATGCTTTTGATTTGAAATAATACTATTTTGAGTAGTAAGTACTTTATTATTTTTGAAAAAGTAAAACAGAAATATAAATAATGCCACAATAACCAACACCGCAATGGCTAAAATTGCAAGGTGTTTTTGCTTCTGTTTTTCAGATTGGGTTAACTGCAAGTT
>JAYTBK010000469.1:0-2598 GCA_043737035.1 Bacteroidota bacterium
TATCATTGCAAACGCAAAAGAGAAATATGGAACTTGCTCAACATGTTTTTGATGTTGCCCAAAAAAAATATGCTGAAGGTGTTGGCAGTAATATCGAAATAACTACCGCTCAAACTTCGCTTAAAGAGTCGCAAACTAATTATTACAATTCGGTTTACGACATACTGGTTGCGAAAATAGATTATCAAAAATCGGTTGGTACTTTAATAAAATAATTTAAAAAAATACGAGTTAATATTTTTTAAACGTAACAAAACATACTCGATCCGTTTCACTTAACAGCCAATCATAAAAAAATAAAATCAATACATATGAAAATTTCACTCATTTACTTAGCCCTAGCCACCTTACTTATCACAGCTTGCAATACGCCTGATAAAAAAACAGAACTCGAAAAACTGCGCACTCAAAAAGCCGAAATAGAAACAAAAATAATGGCGTTGGAGGAAGACCTTGCAAAAAGCGATACCACCAAAGAGAAGTTAACAGACATAACTGTTGTTACTATTACGCCGCAAACGTTTAAAACTTACATTGAAGTTCAGGGCCGTATTGATGCCGATGAAAATGTGTCGTTATCCACGCAAATGCCGGGAACGATTACAAAAATAAATGTGAAGGTAGGTGATGAAGTAAAAAAAGGACAAGTGTTAGCAGAAACCGATGCGCGCGCTAGCCAGCAACAAATTGTTGATATGCAAACTAACCTTGAACTCGCAACGCAAGTGTATCAAAAACAAAAGAATTTGTGGGATCAAAAAATCGGAACTGAAATACAGTATTTGCAAAGTAAAGCGAACAAAGAAAGTTTAGAAAATAAAGTTGTTACCATGCAAGAGCAAATACGCATGGGTAAAATTATTTCACCTATAAACGGAACCATTGATGCAGTAAATGTAAAAATGGGTCAGGCTGTGGCACCGGGATTATCCGCCATCAATGTGATTAATTTTTCAAACCTTAAAATTAAAGCGGATGTATCCGAATCTTATGCTTCGCGCATAAAAGTTGGTAACGAAGCCCTTGTACTTTTTCCTGATATGCATGATTCTATCACTTCTAAAGTTCACTACGCTTCGCGCGGAATTAATAATTTAACGCGCACCTTTAATGTTGAAGTGTTACTCGATAATAAAACGGAATACCATCCAAACATGGTTGCCAAATTAAAAATAAATGATTATCAATCATCGGAACCAAAAATTGTTGTGCCAATAAAATACATTCAAAAAGGAACTAACGAAAACTTTGTATTTGTTGCTGATAAAGGGATTGTTGCTAAAAAAATTATTAAAACATCGCACGAGTATAATGGCTTAACAGAAATTACGCAGGGTCTTAAATCGGGAGACTTACTCATTACTGAAGGATACGACCTTATCAACGAAGGCGATAAAATCAACGTAAAAAAATAATTATCAGTAAAAAATTATTCACTTGTTAAACAGTATTATTTAAAAATACATTTATGATAGATAAAATAAAAGAATTTAAACCCTCTAGTTGGGCAATAGACAATAAAATGACGGTCTATTTGATCACAATTTTTATTTCCCTTGCAGGTATTATGGCTTACAACTCTTTACCGAAAGAACAGTTTCCGGATATTACCGTGCCAACCATTTATATTAATACGGTAAACGGTGGTAACTCTCCTACTAATATCGAAAATACAATTACAAAGCCTATCGAAAAAAGGTTGAAAGGTATTTCCGGAATTAAAAAATTTAACAGCACTTCGTTGCAAGATGTTTCAGTAATTATTGTTGAATTTCATACAAATGTAAAGGTTGAGGTTGCTAAACAAAAGGTGAAAGACGCCGTTGATGAAGCGCGCGCGGATATGCCTACCACGTTAACTCGTGAGCCGATGATAAAGGAAATAGCGTTTTCTGAAATTCCGATCATGTATATTAATGTCGCTGGCAAGTACGACCTAAAACAACTTAAAAAATATGCCGAAGATTTGCAGGATAGGGTTGAAGCATTAAAACAAATAAACGAAGTTAAACTCGTTGGTGCGCTTGATAGAGAAATTCAGGTAAATATTGATGCGTATAAATTGCAGGCAGCGCAATTAACCTTAACCGATATACAACGTGCAGTGGGGCAGGAAAACTTAACCATTTCCGGCGGTACAATTCCACTCAACGGAATGAAACCTACCTTAAGTATTAAAAGCGAATTTAAAGATCCGAAAGAAATTGAAAATATTGTGGTAACATCTGCCGCTGGCGCTAAATTATTTATTAAAGATTTTGCAAGCGTTGTTGATGGTTTTAAAGAACAGGAAAGCTATTCAAGTTCCAACGGCAAAAATGTTATTACGCTCAATGTTGTAAAACGGTCGGGTGAAAATTTAATTGACGCGGCCGATAAAATCGAAGAGATTATTGCGGAAATGAAAAAGAATGAATTTCCAAAAGGCCTTGATATAACAATAAGCGGCGACCAGAGCGATAAAACAAAATCATCTTTAACCGACTTAATAAACACCATCATTATTGGTTTTATTTTAGTAACTGTTGTACTGATGTTTTTTATGGGAGTAACCAACGCCTTATTTGTTGCGCTCTCGGTTCCTTTATCCATGTTTAT
>JAYTBK010000470.1:0-2598 GCA_043737035.1 Bacteroidota bacterium
CCAAGGTAATTTTCTGTTTGCGGAAATCTAATACCAAGAAAATACGCCAAGCTGCCAATGCTGCCAATCCAAGCAACCGCGCCAATAATATTATACAGTAAAAATAATTTAAAATTAACTTTAATTATTCCTGCTAGTATAGGTGCAAACGTACGAATAACGGGCAAAAAACGGCCGAGGATTAACGCCTTTCCTCCATGGATTGCATAAAACATTTTGGTAGTTTCTAAATGTTTTTTTCTGAAAAAGAAACTGTCTTTTTTTACATACAACCGCTCGCCAACCTTTCTGCCAAAACCGTATCCAACTAAATTGCCAATAATAGCAGCAAACATCATCATCAAAATTAACGGTATAAATTGAACGCCTAACAAATCGGGTTTGGTGGCGCACAATAATCCTGCGATAAAAATAAGAGAATCACCGGGAAGAAAAAAGCCTATTAATAACCCTGTTTCAGCAAACACAACGAATAACAATAACCAAAGTCCGCCATAATGGATAATACTTTGCGGATCGGTTAATGTTTTTAAAAACTCAAGCATATTTAATTGTGTTTTTTAATTATGCCACAACCTTCGTATTAGGCTATTTCTGTATTTAAGTTCATTCGCTTTTTTTCAATGCTGGCCCTAATGTCAATTAACTGGCCTTTAGGAATTGAGCTAATCAAATTTTTTGTATACTCGGATTGCGGATTTCTGTATATCTCATCGGCATCGCCCAATTCCTCAATTTTCCCTTTATTCATTACCACCATACGATCGCTCATAAACTTTACGACCGAAAGATCATGCGAAATAAATATATATGTAAATTTAAATTCTCTTTTTAGGTCATTTAATAAATTTAAAACCTGCGCCTGTACCGATACATCTAATGCACTCACACTTTCATCACAAATAATAAATTTTGGATTTAAAGATAAGGCACGCGCTATACATACACGTTGGCGCTGGCCACCACTAAACTCATGCGGGTACCGGTTAAATTGTTTCTCTTCCAGATTTACTTTTTGTAGCAACTCCATTACCTTTTCCTTACGTTGGCGGTTATTGGAATACAAATTATGCACTTGCATGGGTTCCATTAACGCTTCGCCTATTGTAATGCGTGGGTTTAGTGATGAATACGGATCCTGAAAAATGATTTGCATATCTTTTCGCATGTGGCGCATATCTTCCGCTTTAAGCTTAAGCATATCATTACGTTGAAAAAATATTTTACCCTCTGTAGGTTCTGTCAACCTAAGTATCGTGCGGCCCAAAGTTGTTTTACCACATCCACTTTCACCAACAAGACCAAGTGTTTCCCCTTCGTATACATCCAGCGTAACGTCGTCAACCGCTTTAACCCAATCTTTCGTCTTACCAAAAAATGTTTTACTGCGCGGAAAATATGTTTTGATGTTTTGTATTTCTAAAATTTTTGAACGGCTGTATAATTGTTTATGTTCCGTATCGCGTTGTTCTTTTGTAATAACAACACTATTAATAGCTTCACTTACCGTTTTTGGAATCTCAATCATCAAACCTTTATCATCAAGTTTCATAAAATCAGAAGACACCGGAAGGCGGACAATTCTTTTTTCCAGCGGCGGCCTACAGGCTAATAAACTTTTAGTATAAGGGTGTTTAGGATTGCTAAAAATTTCGAGCACAGGGCCTTGTTCAACCACTTTTCCTTTATACATCACCATTACCGTATCGGCGAGTTCGGCAATCACACCCAAATCGTGCGTAATAAACATAATACCCATATTCTGCTCGCGCTGAAGCTGAAGCATTAAATCTAAAATTGTTTTTTGCACCGTTACATCGAGCGCCGTTGTTGGCTCATCAGCAATTAAAATACGCGGGCTACAACTCATGGCCATAGCAATCATCACCCTTTGTTTTTGTCCACCCGAAATTTGGTGTGGATAAACACTAAATATCCTTTCAGGATCGGGTAAATGAACCTGCTCAAATAATTTTATTGTTTTTAAATGCGCTTCCTTCTTCGAAACTTTTTGATGTAAGATAATCGCTTCCATTACCTGACTTCCGCACGTATACACTGGGTTAAGGCTCGTCATGGGTTCCTGAAATATCATTGCTATTTCGTTGCCACGGAAAGAGCGCATTTCTTTAGGGTCGAGATTTCGCAAATTAACTGTGCCCTTGTTTTTAGAATGGTAAAGTATTTCGCCGCCCGAAACATAACCCGGAGGATTTGGAATTAACTGCATTACAGATAGCGAGGTTACTGATTTGCCTGAGCCGCTTTCGCCAACAATACCAATCGTTTCGCCTTTGTGTAATGTAAATGAAATATCGTTTACAGCTTTCATCAATTCACCGTCTGATTTAAATTCGGTGACAAGGTTTTTAACCTCAAGCAAAATTTCTTTTTCCATAATTCTATTACGAATATAATAAATTACATTTTAAAAAATTTGATTTTAACTGTCATAATCATTGTATTCATCGTTAAAAATGAAACATTAAAGTTAAACCCAACACCGCTATCCTTTGTAAAAAAGCCATTTACCAAGTTCTTTCCAAGTTGCTTTTTTGCCATACATTAAAATCCCAGTGCGGTAAATTTTTCCTGCGA
>JAYTBK010000471.1:0-2596 GCA_043737035.1 Bacteroidota bacterium
ATGATGATATTACCATAAGATAATTTTTTTAAAGCATTAAAATTTAATTTTTTGCCGTAAGTAAGCAGGTAAAGTGTAATAGGGATTATAAAAACAATATTAACAGGCCTTACCATAACAAACAATGAAATTAATAAACCAAGCAATACCAATAGAATAGAAGTATTTATAGTGTTTTTAGTATAAAAAATATAAACGATTGAAGAAAGACAACAAAAGGAATATATGTGCGACATTCCTGTATCAAAAATCGCATAATAAAATATTCCGGTTCCTAATGTTATTAAAGCTATTAACCAAACAGACTGTCCAAGATTATTGTATTGAATAAATGTAAAAAATAATAAAAAAATTGCTAACGTAAAATAAAAACACGCCGCTGTATCAATCGACTTCTGATAGTAATTTGAATACCCTGATTTATCCGTTGAACAAAAATGCGCAACTAACCAAAAAGGACTTTGCAATAAACTAACTCCATACGGATATTTTGTAATCACACGATGCGTTGCTGTGTCGACGCTAAAACCATAGCCTGTATTGGTACTTAAACTATCCGGAAAATTATTGGAAAAGCCATAAATAAAAGCGGCAGGGAGGTAAACGTTATACCCTGCTTTATCAGCAAAAATTTCTGAATGGTAATTAAAAGGCGCGGCTTTAGAGTGGCGGTTTAATGATAATAAACAAAAAAAACAAAAAACAGCGCAAAAGTAAAATACGATCTTTATTTTGCTACGCACAATTATAATTTATTTTTGGTGTTATGTTTTTTAATCCCGGCGAATATGATGCTAGTCCATCCCGCCACGAAAAATAATCCACCGACGGGAGTAATCGGACCAAGCACTTTTAAGGCTTCCATGCCTAATAAATTCCTGGTACACAAAAAATAAAGAGATCCCGAAAATAAGATGATCCCAACGAGAAAAAAATTATATGCCCATTTGATAAATTTATTTTCACTTTGCTTTAACACTAAAATCATTAATAGCATTGCTAATACATGGTACATTTGATACTTTACGGCTGTGTCAAATCCTGCAAGCTGATCTGTTGTTATAAGTCCCGACGCCAATTTGCCTTTTAAAAAATGCGCGCCTAATGCTCCAAAAAAAACTGCGGTAGCACCTAAAATTCCTATGGTTATTATTTTTCTGTCGTTCATTTTAAAGTTGTTGCTGAACAAATTTCAAATACTCTTGGCGAGTATCATCAAACTGAAATTCATCGACCAGTAAATTTGCATTTTCTTTATCGGTTAAAATAGGGTAGGCACATTTTAAGCATTCAAGTTTTTCACGGTCGTGTGTAAAAATTCCCGCTAGTTGTTTTACCTGCAATTGCGATAAACACACATTAGCCATTTCTTTTTTGGCAGCTACAATTTTCTCGTTATCGTAGCCACTAGTTTTAACTTTGTTAAATATTCCCGTAAAAATAATATCGTCAACCGGCACCGAACACTTCATTTTTTTTTGCTTTACTAAATTTTCCTGATCCGCTATAAACAATTTATAGTTAGAAATCACCGTTTCGTATTTAAATGCCGGATATAATAACGCAACATTTTTTTTGTCGGTTAAGTGCAGATAAGCCGGTTTTGCTATTTCCAAACGTTCTAGTTCCGTATTAAATGTGTTTAACAATTTTAGTAACTGTGCAACCGTATAACAATTGTTTTTCACTATTTCTATTGCGTATCTCATCCGCCTTTCTTCGTCATTGCAACGGTTTAATAATTTAACTCCATACTCAATATCTTTTTCATTTAACGAAACTATACAACTAAATATGCTATCCGAGTAATTATCAAAAAAAATCGGTTTATTGGCTTTTGCGCGGTACAAATTTCCATAAATACTATTATCAATTAAAGGAGCAATTTCTACCGGTTTTTCCGGAATAGGCGGTGTAATTGGTCCGGAGGGTTCCGACAACGCTTTATACTGAAGCTCAAATTTATTATTGTTTTTTACCAAAGCAAACGTAAATTCTTTGTTTAAATATTTACCCACGTTTACAAATTCAACAGAATCTTTAAAAAAAACGGTTCGGGTGCCATCCAAAAGTTCAATTTGATGCTTTCCTAATTTTAAATCGAAAGCTTTCATGATAGATTGTGGCTTTGCGTTTACAAGCGCACCATCTAAGTTCAAATAATAGGGTTGCCCAGTTGAGCTTACTATTACTAACGAGTTATTTTGGCTGTAACATAAATGACAAATTAAAAAAGCTGTTATAAAAGCGGTTATTTTTTCTGTCATTTTATAAGTTCCGGTTAACGAATTTAAGGTTATTTTTGCCATCAAATAATGTTATGCAAAAAATTTTAATTATAGGTGCCGGACGTTCTTCCTCGAGTTTGATCGATTATGTTTTAACTAACGCTCCTTTGTACAATTGGCAGATAACCATTGCCGATGCCAATGAAAAATCGGTACAGGAAAAGATTTTTAATTATAAAAATTTTGCGACCGCGGTAAAATTTAATGCAACCGATTCTTTGCTAAGAGAAAAATTAATTACGCATTCGGATTTTGTAATTTCAATGTTACCTGCTTCAATGCATGGCGATATTGCAAAAGATTGCGTG
>JAYTBK010000472.1:0-6541 GCA_043737035.1 Bacteroidota bacterium
GAATTTAGTATACTCGCCATATCTTTGCAATCTCCAAACCTACGTTTACAAATTATATCCGCTTCACGCGGAACGTATCCGCCTAAGCCATCTTCGTAGGCAAGGTATGCGATTTTATCTTGTACCCAATAATAAATTTTTTTTACTTTTTCAATTTCGGTCGTACAGTGCGCAGTTAGGCTATCGGTAATTTGTTTAAGTTGGGGCGATGGCGATTTATTTAAATTATTTACTAAAGCCAAATACCAATTGTACAAATTATCAAGCGAACCCACAAGCTGCACGGTAGTGTTATTTAATTGGTACTCTTTAATATTAAATAAATAGTAAGAAGCGAGTGACTTAAAGTGCGGACTATAATCTTCGGGTTTATATGCTTTAACCGAATCAACGAGCAGCGTAATTAATTTTTCGTTTTTAGAGTTTAATTTTTCGGTTGCTACTATATTGAGTTCAGCGGTATTAAAACTTTTTGTGTTTAGTACAACCGACGAAGGATATTTAATTGTAAAGGTTGCTTTAAGCACCGGATAAAACTCCGTGATGTAATATGATCCGAAAAAACGCGGTTCTTTATAAATTTCGTCGTATTCTAAATTTATGAGTGCGCCTGGAGTTGTATTGGGATAAACTATCGTAATTTTTTTATTACCATCATAAAACGTTCCGTTAGAATTGGCGTCGGTAATTTTTATATCGTCAACATCGTATTTAGAATATTTATTTCCGTTTGGTACATGGGTGGATGCCTTTACGTTTTTTACTTCAATAAATGTGTTGGTGTAAACCGACCGCTCATTAAAAGATTTACCGGTTTCGTTTAAAATTATAAATTGTTCCTTAACGTGTTTTGTAATTAACAAACCGGTTTTATCATTTGTTATTATAATATTTTCTTCCTTATTAGTATATAAAATAGGTTGTGATGGATACAGCTTATTTAGTAAGTTGAGTTGCGCAACCTGCGCGTTAAGCGACGCTACAAGAAAACTTAGAATAGTAATTTTTATGTTTATCATTTTTCGCCGGCAGGCATACCGTTATAATATTCCATTGTTTTAATTAGTGTGCCCGCCTCGTTATAAAATTTTGTCGTTCCATGTTCTTTGCCATTAACGTAAATACACTCCATGCGCAACTTACCGTTTTCGTAATAGTATTTCCACGCGCCATGTTTTTCTCCATAATAATAATTCGACGTTTGTTTGAGTGTGCCGTTGCTGAAATATTTTTTAGCTGTGCCATGCGGCAAATCGTATATAAAAGTTTCTACATCAGCAACATTTCCGTTAGAGCAATACATCGTTCGGGTTCCATTTAATTCGCCGTTGGTGTAATTTACTTCAATTGATTTTTTACCATTTGTAAAGTAACAGGTTATTTTAGAGGTACCAGAAGCAATGGTTTTGAGCGGAAGTAACTGTCCTTTTGCATCGTTGTAAGTGTAACCAACTAAAAGATCGTCATCATATTTTCGGATATAGATCAATTCCCCAAGCTCATCGTAAGCATAAGATTCACCTTCAACTTCGTCATTTTCATAATTTATTTTTCTGAATATTCCCCCCGATTCGTAGTACATTGTTGTCAAGCCGTTTGCTTCATCATCAAAATAATTATCTTCGGAAGCAATTTTTCCGTTGTAATGGTAGGCAACACGTTTCCCGTTTTGCATGTTGTTGTAGTAAGGCGTTTCGTAAGTTAATTTTCCAAACTCATTATATGTTTTTTGCACGCCAATTGACTTTCCATTTTCGTATTCATTAAATGAAAGTACAGTTCCATCCGGGTAATAAACGTATGATTTACCCTGCGCAAAATCGTAAGTAAACTCTTTATGATACATTAATTTTCCATTCTGATATTTTTCATCAATTACGCCGTTGCCACCCGGTAAGTCGATATTTTGTTTAATGTTACCTAACGTATCATAATAAATAACTTTGGTAATGCAACTCAACTTATAAAAATCTTCCGAACTTAATTTTCCTTTTACGTCGTAACTCTCGTACCATCCTTGTATTTCTCCGTTATTATAATATTTAATATCATCAATAGTGCCATCAACATAATAATATTTCCAAATGCCGTTTACATTATTGTTAACCACATTACCTTCTCGTTTTATTTTGCCGTTAATATAATATGCCCTATAATATGAGTTTTCGTTTCCATCCTTATAATAGGTTTCAACTTTTTTATCGCCACTGTTATAATATGTTGCGTAAGGACCATCAAGCGAACCATTTTTGTAATTCTCTTCAAGGGTTAATTGTCCGTAAAGATTATACGATTTCCAAATTCCTTCAAGCTCGCCGTCTTTGTACAAGCCTTCTTTTCGTTTTGTACCATTAGAATAGTATAAATTTAATACGTTTGATTTTCCTGAAAGTTTATGTTCGCCTAAAACTTCACCGGTTTCTTTGTAGCTTTTAATATCGGTTAATTTACTTTTTCTATAAACCAGTTCTTCAAGTAATTTTGCATTTACGGTATAATATTTTGCTGTGCCATTAAATTTTCCGTCGTTGTAAGGAATTTCTTCCGATAGGTTTCCGTTCGTGTGGTAAACTTTCCAAATACCATCACGCCTACCATCTTTGTTAAACAGTCCTTCGGAGGAAACTTTACCGTTTTTGTGGTAAAATTTCCAGTTACCTGTTGGCTCGCCATTGGTGTAAAATCCTTCATTTTCTAATGAACTATTTGGATTATTACAATAGGTAAAATTCTGACCTTCGCGTTTGCCATTTACGAATTTACATTTTTGATAAATTTTACCATTATCATAGTATTCAATAAGGTCGCCTTCAAGTTTTCCATCTTTATTTACAAGTGAATATTGTTTATTTCCATTACGGTAAAATTTGTTTTCTTTACCCATAATTTTTCCGGCACCGTATTCATAATCGGCAGAAGTTTTTCCGTTCGTATAATATGTTATAGCTTTTCCTTCAATTAAATTGTTTTTTAAATAGTAATCAGATCGCGGATTGGTATTTTCATAAAATTCGCGGTAGTGAGTTTCTTTTCCGTTTGCATAAGTAATTTCATTTTGTATTGCACCATTTGCAAAATAATAACGCCAAGTCCCTTCTTTTTGTCCATTTATAAAAGCCCCTTCCGATTTTTTAATTCCGTTATCGAAATAATAATTCCATCGGCCTTCGTTATTTAAATCTTTGTTTCTTTCACCGCTTCCAAATAATTTATTGTAGTTAAACCAATGCGGTGCAACTTTTGCAGTACCATTAAAGTTTTCGTTATACGATGCTTTTTTAACGCACAAATAATCATAAGCCCATGAATTATATGCCTCAGTTTCTTTTTTATTTTTTGCAACCCATTTATTTATGTCAGCGTTATTAAGACCGGACAATGAGCTATAAATGTACGCTTCGAAATGTTTTTCGTTCCACAGTTCGCTAAAAAATTTACCGTAAAATGTATTATAAAATCCTTTTACATCGGGGTATTTATTGATGTTTTCGCATACCAGCTGAATTTGTTTTACAACATCGTAATTAAGATCGGTTTTCGATTTATACTTTGCGGAAAGTGCAATTTTAGAACGTACAACACTTTCGAGTTCCGAAAAATCATTTTCATCTTTCAACTCAGGAATTTCTATTAATTTATCTTCCTTAATTTCCAGTTTTGCAATTGCTTCTAAACTGTTTACAATAGTGCCGGAGCGCGAACTCGAATGGTCGGTAGCGAGATACAACTGCCACGCCAGCATTGCCGGAATAATTTTGCCTTGTTTAAGGGCTAAATTACCCATTTGAAAATGACTGCCCGAATGAAACGGATTGATTTGTAACGATTGCAAAAAACATTGATAAGCTTCGTAATATTTTTCCTGCCTGAATTTAGAAACACCGAGTTCATATATAAAACGGTTATTTAACGGATAATTTTTGGCGCCATTTTTATAAACTTCTTCGGCCTCAGCCAAACGTTTTAAATTATCAAGTGCATTGGCTTTAGAAATTAAAATATTCGGCGTGTATTCATCCGATTGTTTTAGTGACTGATTACAGAGTGCCAGAGCCAACGAATCTTTATCCGAAGCAATGTAAGTATTGATAAGTTCTACAGAAGCGAGTGAAAAGAGAGAATCGTTGCGTTTTATTTTTTTGAATTCGGTTATTGCTTCTGTGTATTTTTCTGCGTCATGCAACTTAATACCTTCATTAACAATGGCACGGTAATTAAGCTGTGCAACGGTTGACTGTGAAAATAATTTTGTGACTAAAAATATTATAAAAAAGCATGGAGCGAAATACCGTATGATCATAAAAAAAATTAGTGGTTAACTTTATACCGGGAATAATTTAAAAAATAACAGGACGCTGCTTGCAATTTACTATATATTTTGTAAAAACTATTATTTTTAGGGTTTTCAAAAGGGTGCTAAATTTTAATACCGATGATACAGACATCATCCACTTGTTCTAAATTTCCTTTCCAGTTTTCAAAAGCATCTTTCAGTTTCTGTTTTTGCGATTCCATAGACTCATCGGCAATGGATAATAACAATTCTTCCAGTTGCTTATACTTAAATTTTTTACCTTTTGGTCCACCAAACTGATCGGGGAAACCATCCGTTAAAGTATAAACCATATCTCCTGACTGCAAATCAAACTTATGCTGAGTAAATGGTATAGTATCTTTATCGTGTTTGCCAACAGGCATTCTATCTGCGGCTAATGAAATAAAAGTTGCGGGAGCTGCGCTCGTTGATTCCCTGATTATCCACACAGGGTTATTAGCGGCAGAGTAAGTTAACCTCACCCTTCCGTCCCTCTCCTTTGGAGAGGGAAACTCAAAACTAACCAAACTACAATCCATACCATCTTTACCGCCTTCTTCACTGCCGTCGTTTGACAAATGTTTTACTACTTTCTTACGCGTTGCATTTAAAATATCTGCAGGCTGTATTAATTTATCGGCATTGATGGCTTCATTTAAACAGGAAATATTTAACATGCCCATGATAGCGCCCGGAACCCCGTGCCCTGTGCTATCAGCAGTTACTAAAATAAAGTTTTCGACTCCACTCGAACTGACAGTTTTGGATCCCCAATAAAAATCTCCGCTCACTACATCTTTAGGTTTAAAGAATAAAAAATAATCCTTCAAATTGTCTTTCAGTAATTTATCACTTGCCAACAAAGAATACTGAATACGTTTGGCATAATTGATACTATCTAAAATTTCTTTCTGTTTTTCTTCTACTAAATGTTTTTGTTGTTCAACAACAATATTTTTTTGTACCAATTCTTCTGTTCTTTCCTCAACTGTTTTTTCCAGTTTTTGTTTTTCAGCAACCAATTTCTTCTCACGGCTTTTAATATAATACCAAATTGAACCCACGATTAACACACTCATTAAAGCGCGAAACCACCAAGTTTGCCAAAATGGTGGGCATATGATAAATTTGTACTCAAATGGCTTACTCCAATAACCTTCGCTATTCATAGCTTTTACTTTAATGGTGTAAGTGCCATGGGGTAAGTTGCCATAAGGGGCTGATGTTTTGTTGGTTATAGCGCTCCAGTTTTCATCAATGCCATCTAATTTGTATTGGTACTTTACATTTTTGGGTTGATTCATGGTAATGCCAATAAAATTAAAGGTTAAGTAGTTGTTGTTGTATGCCAAACTTAAATTTTGGGGTAAAGAATACCATTTTGTTAAACCATCAAAATTAAAATTACTAACGTTTACACCGTTGCCTAAAGTAATGGTAGTGTCTTTATTCAGACTGAGCGGAATCGAAGTCTTTAATAAATTACTCCAATCTATATTTTCATTAAACAACTCAATAGTTGTTAATTGTATGTTTGGAGCCATAGTATCTGGCGGCATATTTTCGGGGTGCATAGCAGTAAGCCTATCATTTGCTCCTATCCAAATAGTGCCATCTTTTGCCTGCAACATGGTTTTACCGCCATTTACACCTATGCCCAAAAAGCCATCCGTGTTAGTATATTTTTTAAAAATAATATCTTGTTCAGTTAGGGTCTTTGACTTAACCTTCTCATTTATTTCAACTAACTTTCCTATAGTTAGTTTACTAAGCCCAAAACGGGTGCCGAACCAAAGGTTTCCGCTTTTGTCTTCTAACATCGACAATACCGTATTGTTGGCAAGGCCTTCTTTATCGGTAAACGTAATAAAGGATTTCCCATCGTATTTACTAACGCCACCGCCATATGTGCCAAACCAAAGGTTTCCGCTTTTGTCTTCTAACATCGACAATACTGTATTATTGGCAAGACCTTCTTTATCAGTAAACGTAGTAAAGGATTTAACAAGTTTTCCGTTTATTTTTTTAAGGCCTTGTTGTGTTCGTTGAGGAATTATATCTCCTCTTTTTTCGGCAGCTTCAATTGCCTCAACTCGATTACCATCATATTTACTTACGCCACCCCCATATGTGCCAAACCAAAGGTTTCCGCTTTTGTCTTCTAGTATACTCCAGACAGTATTGTTGGAAAGCCCTTCTTTATCGGTAAACGTCGTAAAAGATTTT
>JAYTBK010000473.1:0-6528 GCA_043737035.1 Bacteroidota bacterium
TCATCACAGTATACAATTTCTATTAAAGATGCGAACGGGTGCGTTTTTACAAAAACAGTAAATGCAATTGTACGTTCTTCTTTACAAGCGGCATCAAAATCGTACACAATTTGTGCCGGTGACACATTAACTTTACGCCCGGATGTTACGACTCCCGGAAATGGTGGCCCTTATCAATACATTTGGTCAACGGGAACTACAAATGCAAATTTACCAGTAGCTTTAAACGCGTCGGCCGGTACAACCATCTTTACATTGCAAGTGGTTGATGGATGTAATGTAAATGCCACAGCTCAATACAGTGTGCTAGTTGTGTCCGCACCTATTGTCAATATCAGTGCCGATGTTTACACCGGAAATGCTCCTTTACTTGTAAACTTTACCGATAATGGAATCGGTGGTTCAGTTTTTAATTGGAATTTTGGAAACGGATTAATGTCGAACACGCAGAATGCCTCGAGCCAATATTCAGCCGGAGGTACATACGTTGTAACTTATACTGTAGCAAATAATAACGGTTGTAAGCAATTTGCATCTTTAACCATTATTGTAGTTGATGTTGCAACACAACTTATTATTCCAAATGTATTTACGCCAAACGGCGACAGGGTGAATGATCTCTTTGATATAAAAGCGACAAATATAAATAATTACGAATGTTCAATTTTTAATCGTTGGGGAAAAATGGTATTTACTTCAACAGATATAAAAAATTCGTGGGATGGAAAAATTGGTGGTTTGTTGGCAGATGAGGGAACTTATTTTTATGTAATTAAAGCCACGGGAAAAATTGGCGAAGATTTTAAGAAACAGGGTTATGTAAGTTTATTTAGATAGAAATTAAAAATAAAAATTTTACTGACACGATTTATGGCTTTTGAAAGATAAGTACTGCGAAGGGTTAATATCTTATGATTACAAAGTATATGACCGCTTAAATAAACTTTATTTTTGGGCTTTATACTAATTCATTGCCTAACCCATTAAAAACCCTCGCATCGCAAACAGCCATTTATGGTTTAGGAAATGTGCTGCCACGTTTTATCAGCTACCTTTTTACTTTTGTACTAACTTATATTTTTGAGCAGCCCGCTGCGTTAGCGCCTAACGCCGTATTTTTTGGTTGCATTAGCTTTATGAATATTTTTTTTACTTATGGCATGGAAACTGCTTTTTTTAATTTCGTAAACAAAACAGAGCAAAAAGAGAAAGTTTACTCAACCGCGTTAATATCGTTATTGTCAAGCACAGTAGTGCTATCGTTTATTTTAATTTGTTTTTCTAATTCTATCGCTGAGCTTATTAAACAGCCCCGCCACGGAAATTTTGTTGTTTGGTGTGTATTGATTATTGCAACCGATGCCATTACCGCTATACCCTTTGCACGTTTGCGCTTAATGAATAGTGCCAAAAAATTTGCTGCGATTAAGTTTTTAAATATGATGGTGAATTTATCCGTAAATGTTTTTTACTTTATAATTTGCAAACGCGCTTTCGAACACGGCGATGATTCATTTTTAGCACATTTATATAATCCAGCCGTTGGTATTGGATACGCTTTCATAGCACAGCTTATCGCTAACATCGTTTCCATTGCATTTTTATCGAAAGAATTTACGGGGTTTACTTATCTGTTTGATAAACAATTATGGAAACAAATGTTTTTTTACGCCTTACCTTTATTATTTCTGGGTTTAGCCGGAATGATCAATGAAACCTTTGATCGAATAATTCTTATATATTTATTACCCGAAAATATTGTCGATCACGAAATTGGTGTTTATAGTAACTGTTACAAAATTGCAATGATTATGGCCATTTTTACGCAAGCATTTAAGTATGCGGCCGAACCCTTCTTTTTTAATAACGCTAAAAATAAAAACTCGCAAAAGCTAAATGCCGTTGTCATGAAATATTACATATTGTTTTGTTTATTTCTGTTTTTAGGAACCATGATGAATTTACCGTGGCTGCAAAAAGCCCTCAGCGAAAGATACCGTGTAGGGTTAGCCGTTGTTCCTATTTTACTAATGGCTAATTTGTGTGTGGGTGTATATTTTAATCTTTCTATATGGTATAAGTTAACGGGACAAACGCGCTATGGCGCTTATATAACCTTTATGGGAGCAATTGTTACATTAGCCATAAGTTTTATATTTATACCAAAGTTTGGTTACATGGCTTGCGCATGGGCAACACTTTTCGCTTACGGAAGTATGATGGTTGTTTCTTACGTGTTAGGACAAAAACACTACCCTATTAAATACAATTTACGGAGCATTTTTGTTTTCACGGCCATAGCGCTGGCTTTTTATTTTATTTCTTTGCTGTATGTAGATATGCAAAATATTTTATTGAAACTGTTTTTTAATAATTTGATGCTCGTTGCATTTGCATGGATATTTTATAAATTGGAATTTGAGAATTTAAAAAAGATTAAACACATAGAATATGAAGGTTAGAATAGTAAACCAATCAAAACATGAGTTACCGGAATACGCAACTGAATTTTCCGCGGGGCTCGATTTACGTGCTAACATAAATGAACCGATCGAGTTAAAACCACTACAACGAGTGTTGGTGCCAACGGGTTTGTTTATTGAACTTGTAAAAGGCTATGAAGCACAAATACGCCCTCGCAGCGGCTTAGCTTTTAAAAATGGAATTACGGTTTTAAATTCACCCGGCACTATTGATGCGGATTACCGTGGCGAAATTAAAGTATTGTTGGTAAATTTATCAGAGACATCTTTTATGGTAAACGATGGTGAGCGCGTTGCACAAATGGTTATTGCAAAGCACGAACAAATTAGTTGGGAGCAAACACACTCGCTTGATGAAACAAGCCGTGGTTCAGGTGGTTTTGGTCATACGGGAACAAAGTAACTTTAAACTGGATTTGTTGCCGTCATGCTGAACTTGTTTCAGCATCTCAACAGAGCTAGGGATCCTGAAACAAGTTCAGGATGACGCTTAAATCTGTACGTTATTTGTTCCTAATAGGCTTATAGTAATACATTATCTCTAATAAATTCCTCGGGTGTTTTAGCGTGTTCAATACTAAAATCGCCTATTTTAGTACGGCATAAAGCATCAAGGTATGCGCCACTATTTAGGGCAAGTCCAAAATCGCGGGCAATGCTGCGTATGTAGGTTCCTTTTGTGCAAACAATTCTAAAATTTACCAAAGGCAGTTCGCAGGCCGTTATATCAAATTCAAGTATTTCTATTGGACGGGCTTTCAATTCAATTTCTTCGCCCACACGCGCTAATTTATAAAGGCGTTTACCATCAACTTTTACAGCGCTAAACATTGGTGGAATTTGCTCCTGCTTTCCTACAAAGGTTGCTGCTACTTCATATACCATTTCTTTAATGATGTGATCAGTAGGAAAAATTTTATTCACTTCTTTTTCTTTATCATAACACGGCGTAGTAGCGCCAATAAAAAAAGTACCGGTGTACTCTTTATGTAAATCCTGAAACTGAGAAATTTCTTTGGTTTTTTTGCCGGTGCAAACAATCAACAATCCTGTGGCCAATGGATCCAACGTGCCCGCATGTCCTATTTTTAAATGCACGTGTTTTCCGTCGAGCATTAAAGAAGGATGATTTTTCAGCGCGTGCTTAAGCTTATTTACCGCCTGAAACGACGACCATTTATATGGTTTATTAATGAGCAAGAGTTCGCCGTTGCGGTAATTGGGTGTCATATAAACAAATTAAAAACTGTGTCCCATTTTGTCTTTTTTGGTTTGCATATACTTTTCGTTATGCGGATTGGATGCAATGATAATGGGTACATTTTCTGTAACCTCTAAACCATATGCTATTAAACCAACTCGTTTAACCGGGTTATTTGTCATAAGCCGCATTTTACTAACGCCTAAATCGCGTAATATCTGCGCACCAACACCATAGTCGCGTTCATCCATTTTAAAACCAAGTTCTAAATTTGCCTCAACCGTATCGCGACCCTGCTCCTGCAACTGGTAAGCTTTTAATTTGTTAAGTAACCCAATGCCGCGACCTTCCTGGTTCATGTAAACAATAACGCCCTTGCCTTCTTTTTCAATCAGTTCCATGGCGTGGTGTAATTGCGGGCCACAATCGCATCGGCACGATCCAAATATATCGCCTGTAACGCATGATGAATGCACACGAACTAATACTGCCTCATCTTTTTCCCACTCGCCTTTTACTAAGGCAAGGTGTTCTTCGCCATTGGTGTTTACTTTATAATCAATTAATTTAAAATTTCCCCATTTTGTAGGCATATTAACTTCAACCTGTCTGGTAACAATACTTTCCTTGGCAAGACGGTAAGAAATCAAATCTTTAATCGTTACAATTTTTAAATTAAACTGTTTCGCAACTTTAATAAGGTCAGGGAGGCGCGCCATCGTACCGTTTTCATTAAGTACTTCAACCAAGGCACCACAAGGTTCAAAACCTGCAAGTTTCGCAAAATCAATAGTAGCTTCGGTGTGCCCGGTTCTGCGTAACACGCCACCATTTTTTGCAATCAACGGAAAAATATGTCCGGGCCTTCCAAAATCGGTCGCTTTTATCTCAGGATCAATTAATGCCCGAACCGTTTTCGACCGGTCGGCTGTTGAAATTCCGGTAGTACAACCATGCCCCAATAAGTCAACCGACACCGTAAACGCTGTCTCATGTAATGCTGTGTTGGAACTCACCATTAATTCCAGTTGCAATTGTTTTGCCCGTTCTTCAGTAACTGCCGCGCATATTAATCCACGGCCATGCGTAGCCATAAAATTTATAACATCGGGTGTAATATTTTGGGCAGCAGTAATAAAATCGCCTTCATTTTCACGGTCTTCGTCATCTACAACAATAATTACTTTACCGGCTTTTAAATCGGTTATCGCTTCTTCAATCGTATCTACTTTAATGCTTTCCATTAGTAATGGGGTTGATATTGAGATGTGAATTTACGTATAAAATTTCCGGGAAAAATATAATAATTAGGGCGTGTCCCCGCAAAGGGCAGCGGGGGTCAAGCTTTCACTTTAATTTTTTTAGGCTTTGGGAAACTAGGCCAAAAAAGATTTTCGTACAATCCTTCACGCAGTTGCTTACATTCCAAATAGTTCCTCCACTACTTTTGTACGGTGATTGAATATTTCTTCAATACGTTTCCTAATAAATAATTTGTGTGCTACAGCTCCAAAAAAACCAAAGGGCAAAACATAGTTCACTTCATCAACCATTTCTACACCGTTTCGTGAAGGTGCAAAAGAATGTTTGTGGTGCCACATTTTGTATGGCCCAAAACGCTGTTCGTCAATAAAATATTGATTTTCTTTTACATGAGTTATTTCAGTCATCCACTTTACTTTCAATCCAAAAACAGGCGTTAATGTATAGGTAATAATCTGTCCGGCATACATTGTTTCTCCATCTTTATGATCGGAAGTAGTTTTAAAATTCATGCTCGCAGGCGTAATTTTTTGAAGATTATTTGGCGATGAAAAAAAAGCCCAAGCCTCACTAAGAGAAATAGGTAAATGTTGTTTGCTTTTAATCGAGTAAAACTGCATAGAGTATATATATTTACATATTACAATTGATAGAAAATAATGTTTGCGGATTTTGTAATTAATTTAAAATTAAAACTGGCTTTGCCGCTTCCCGGCGCAGAAGTGCAATTTGAAATGGCACACACGCAACGCGAAAAAATTAACGCATTACAAACTAATGACTACCGGCAAAGTGCCGTGTTATTGCTCCTTTATCCTAATTCTTCGAATGAGCCAGTGGTAATTTTAATTGAACGTTTTACTTATAATGGACACCATAGCGGACAAATAGCTTTGCCGGGTGGAAAATCTGACCCCGAAGATTTTGACTTAAAGGCAACAGCTTTGCGCGAATTTTTTGAAGAAACAGGCAGTGATAAACGGCCAGAAATTATTGGTAAACTTACTCCCGTGTACATACCCGTAAGCAAATTTGCAGTGCACCCGTATGTAGCTTATTTAAATAAGCGTCCGCAATTTAATATGAGTGAAAGAGAAGTAAAAGAAATAATTGAGTGGCCGCTTAAGGAATTACTTTTACCTAACACATTGAAACAAACAAGAGTTGAACCAGCGCCCGGATTAAAATTTAAAACGCCTTATTTTGATGTTGATGGAAAAGTTTTATGGGGAGCAACAGCAATGATCATCAATGAATTTAAATGGATCATCAGTAAAATTTGAGTGCTGATTACACGGGCATTGTTATACTTTGCAATGGGCATTAAATTAATATCTTTACACTTTTAAAAAATAATTTGAACGATATACGATCATATTTTAATACGCTGGCACGCAAACGCAAAAGCCGCGGAATCACCAATTATTATTGGAAAGAAATTACCAATTATTGTAATTATTTTTCGCACGAAGATAGTTCAGTGTTGGAAATTGGTTGTGGTAGCGGTGATTTATTGGCAGGAATTGCCGGAAGTAAAAAAACAGGTATTGATTTTAGTGAAGAGCAAATTTCCTGGGCTAA
>JAYTBK010000474.1:0-2586 GCA_043737035.1 Bacteroidota bacterium
TCCACCGTTGCTAAGGTTAGCTGTAAGTTTTAAATATATAATTTCGTTAAGCACGGGAACCGAATCAATTGTAAGACTATCGGTTTTTAATAGTTCAAGCATGGTTTCATCGACAGTAATTTTGGTGAGCATATTGCCATGTCCTTCGCCACGCAACGGGTTTTGGTTTTCTTTATCAATTAATTGTTGTATCGTGGAAGTGCCGTTGCCCGTTACACAAGCCCGTGTGCGTAATGCAACGGCGACTAATTTGTTTCCAATAACCAAAAATCTAAAGTCCTTGCCAATGATGTGCTTTTCAATAATCACCGAATCAGAAAATGTTTTTGCAAATTGAAAAGCTTTAACCAACTCATTAAAATTTGTAACGTTACCTGTAATTCCCTTTCTCTGATGGGCATTTGGCGGCTTAACAACCACGGGAAACTGAAGCCGTGTTGAAATTTCGCTTAGCGATTCTTCTTTGCTTACTAGAAAGCCTTTTGGAACCGGTAATTTAGCCTCTTCTAAAATTTGCCTGGTTATATCTTTATCGCCGGCAATATCAACCGAAATATCACTCGTATTTTCACTGATGGATGCAGCAATTTTTTTTTGAAATTTCCCTTGCCCAAATGTTATAAAACCTCCAATGGTTTTACGTACCGGAATATTTCTTTTTATAGCAGCTTCAACTATAGAAGATGTACTCGGACCAATAAAATTTTCGCTATAGTATTTTTCAATTCGTGATTTTATTTTATCTACAGGTTCAAGTTCGCGTCCTTCAATAATTGCGTCAACGATATTTCCAGCAGCGGTAAGGGCTTCCACGCCGGCTTCCTCTTCTTCATAACTTGAAATGGCGTAGTAGGACATAGTTCCTAACAAACGAGTATCAGCATATAATTGGCTCGTGTTGGGTTGGAAATTTTTAGCCAGCTCTGATATTACTACCGCCATTAATGCCGTAGGATTACTATTTAGAAAAATGTTTTGGATATCTATTTGCGTATTAAGCTTTACCCATTGCGAAATTTTTTCAATCTCAACTTTATCGTAACCGGAATTATTAATCTTAGCTACGAGTAAATGTTGGAAAGTATCGGACCACATATTTGGGCCCCTCATTACACGAATTTCTTTAATAATCATTTCTGTTTTTAGTTTAATGTAAGTATATCTGGGCAATTAGAACCACAATTTAAAAATTCGATTTTAGGTTATACTATAAGACACGACAACCTGTACCTTCTACACAATTGTAAATCAATATTTTAAAATCGGTAACTCCCAATTAAAGATATAAAATTTTTAATTATTTCCACTCCATACTTATAAGTGCAACTAAAATGCCAGCGCAAGAAGCTGAACAACCCCTATAAATATAAAAAACAGTAACTTAATTTGTAAATTTGAATTGTAACGCATGTATTAAAAAAATGACGGTGCATTTTTTTGAAAAAAATTATTACCGTAAAATTGAAACCAAAAGATTCTTCAGTTAAAAATTTATTACCGTATAACGGCGAAGTAATATACTACGGCACTATTTTTTCGTTGGCCGATGCTAACAATTATTTTAAAACACTAATTGAAAAAATAAATTGGCAACATGACGAGGTAAAAATTTTTGGAAAACATATTATTACTAAACGTAAAGTGGCATGGTACGGAACTAAAAATTTTTCATACAAATATTCTAATACCACAAAACAAGCGTTAACATTTACAAGTGAACTTGAAACTTTAAACTCAGCCGTCGAAAAAATAACTGGCATTCATTTTAATTCATGCCTTTTAAATCTGTATCATAACGGAGCAGAAGGAATGTCGTGGCATAGCGACAATGAAAAACCTCTGGGCGAAAATCCAAATATTGCTTCGCTGAGCTTTGGCGCTGAACGTAAATTTTGTTTCAGGCATAAACAAACAAAACAAATGATTTGTGTGTATCCCGAAAACGGAAGCTTATTGTTAATGCGAAGCGATACGCAGACATTTTGGCGACACGCATTATTAAAAGCTACTAAAATAAACGAACCGCGAATTAACTTAACTTTCAGAAATATTATTGAATAAATAAAATGAATTTAAACGAAATAATTAATAAAATTAATGGTGCAGCGTTAACATCGTCGCATAAAGCAACCCTCGATATTTTTAATTTGCTTAATAATCATAAGGAGATGTTTTTAAAAACAAATTCATCCGAAGAGATCATTCCACTCATATCGGCATTTGAAAAACTTTCGCTTGCTAATCTAAAAGAATATCATTCTTACTCATATAAGAGCGAATTTGAAGCAACGTTGGGCACGCTAAAGTACCATCTTGATAAAATTATTTAGTCACAATATAATGTATCTTTAACCGTTTTATAAAGGCGTGAAAAAAACTATTTTATATTTTTTTATGGTTATTAATATTGCTTCTACTGCGCAGGTGAGCGGAACAGGCGCTTTTAGCTTTTTGGCGCTTCCACTTCCTGCGCGTTCCAACGCTTTGGCGGGTGCGTCAATTGCAATTTGGGATGCCGATGTTAATCTTGCATACAGCAATCCGGCATTATTAAATCCAGACATGTCCAAACAGCTTTCATTTAAC
>JAYTBK010000475.1:0-2582 GCA_043737035.1 Bacteroidota bacterium
CGCTAGCATGTTTATTTTTACCCGATAAATCTATATAATTTAAAAGTTTAAATTTCTCTGAAGCTCCTAAAACAACATCCACACCTGGAATATTGGAGATTTCGCCGGGCTTAAGTTGAGCGTAGCATCCAACTACTGCAATAAAAGTATCTGAGTTTTTTGCTAATGCCGATCTTACTATTTGCTTACATTCTTTATCCGCATTTTCTGTAACCGAACATGTGTTTATAACACAAACGTCGGCACCTGCTTCAAACGGAACTTTTTGAAACCCCTGCTCTAACATTAGTCGTGCAATTGTAGAAGTTTCCGCAAAATTGAGCTTACAACCCAATGTATGAAAAGACACAGTTTTTCCGGTAAATAACATATTTGCAAAGATATGGATTTTTTTAACCTTCTTACGACATAGCTAAACGAGATGAAGTACCCTCGGAAGTTTATGTTATCTTTAAAAAAACATAATATGGCAACTACAAAGATTACAATAAACAATAATGGGTCGGCAAAACTGGAAGGTGATTTTGAAATAGTTGATAAAAACGGAAACACTTACGATTTAGGCGGAAGGGAAATTGTTTCACTTTGCCGTTGCGGTTTATCTAAAAACAAACCGTTTTGCGATGGCGCACATAACAATCATTTCGAACACGAAGCCTTAGCTTTTGCACTACCACCAAAAAAATAGTTGATTAAAAGTTAAGGCTTTGTTACAAAAATGCCCATCGTTTCAAGGTCTTCAAGGTAAACGCGTTTTCCTTTGTACAACACCGTTACAAAGGCATCTTTTTGATCGGCGGTTATAACTTTTTTGCAATGTTCCCACGCTGTGCTTAAATTTTGAAATGCGCCACCAATCGTAATTCGCGTAATTCCATCCAATAGAAAACTCTCAACTTCGCCGAGTCCTTTAAGGTGTTCGTAGACATAATTTTTTGGATATTTATACGCTGCAATCTGAACTTTAAATACTAAACCTTCAGCTGTAATATTGCCATATTTTTCAGCATATATTCTGTTTTTTTCGTGTATTATTTTCGTTGCTACAAAAGGATCTTTTTTTGGTGTTACAATGGCTTTTACGATGGCTACAGTATCTTTTTTTGGTGGAGCAACTATAGCAACAGGCTTTAACGTGTCAGACGTTTCAAAATTAATGTCAAAAATTTTCTCTTCATAGCCATCAAGGTTTGAAGTGTTTATTTCAAGCGTTTTGTAAGGAAATGATTTGTACTTATAAGTTAATTTAAAAAATCCCCCTGCCGGCAATGATATTAAATAATTTCCGGTTAACGCGTTGCTCGAAAATTCACCAAATTTTTTATTATCCTTATTTGTAATCACTACACTAATATCAGCGGCTACGGCTAGTTTATCTTTCGATATTTTTCCTTTTACAATATAAACCGAAGGCTTTTTACCAATATATCCCGGGTATACTGTGTAAATATCCTGTAACCCAAAGCCCCCGCTTTTTCCACTGGCATAATAACCGTGTTCGCTGTTTGCAGATAAAACATAAAACCGATCTCCATCAGGCGTATTAATTGGATATCCCAAGTTTACGGGTTTACTAAACAACGAATCAATTGGGTTTAATCGTGTTTGAAACACATCATAATCTCCCATACTGTTTTTACCTTTTGAACTATAAAATAATGTTATACCATCAGGATGTATGAAAGGAGCGTCATCATCGAGTGCCGTATTAATGCTGTCGCCAAGATTTACGATTTTGCCCCATGTGCTATCCGCTTGCAGTGTAGCCCTGTAGATATCGCGGCCACCAAAACCTCCGCCGCGTTCGCTGCTAAAATAAAGTTGTTGTCCATCGGCGGTCATCGAACAGCTTCCTTCCCACGAATAAGAATTTACCTGTCCTTTTAATTTTTGTGGCACCGACCATTCGCCTCCCGAAAAAGTGCTTAAGTAAATATCACCGTGGTCGTCGCCGTTATCTTTATATGTAAACAAGTGTAATCCGTCGGCGCTAAGCGCAATGGCAGCATCGTGCGAATTTGTATTAATTGTTTTTACAGGTGTGGGAGTTGTCCAGCTATCGTTCTCTTTTAAAGATTGAAAAACATCTTCGTAATAAATACCATTCTGATCTGCTTGCTGATAGGCATTTTGCAGTCCACCGTTACTTTCTTTACCGCGATATGTAAATAGCATAATGGATTCGTCGGCTGATATTACGGGCACATATTCATCATTTTCGGTATTAAGTATAATGCCTGCATTTTTAATTTGAGCGGGAGTGGGATTTGAGTAAAAATTTTTAGCATTTATACAATATTGTTTTAGCTGAAGATGTTCAGTTTTTCGATCAGCACTTATTTTTTTGTTCGACAACGATTTTTCGATGTTTGCCAAGGCTTCATCAAATTTGTAATTGTAGTGATAAGCGCGTGCGAGGTCGTAATCAATATTATCAATTTTATTATTTTTTTGGTAAACTTCGGTTAAGAGCGTAAGTGCTGCATCGTGTTTATCGCTTCGTTGTAAGGCACATTTTCCGTAGCAATATTTTAAATATTCTTCTTTAGGGTGTGCCGTATATAATTTTTCGTAAATGGGCA
>JAYTBK010000476.1:0-2582 GCA_043737035.1 Bacteroidota bacterium
ATTAATGATAGCATACGTCGGGCTGCTCATAGAAGTTTGCACCTCCAAATGGTTACAAACCGCTTTAATGAATGTTGTTTTGCCTGCGCCCATCGGTGCATCAAATAAAAAAACGCGTTCCGCTCCGGCGAAGGTTAATAGTTTATTTGCGGCAGCCGAATGTAATTTAAATTCACTAATATCAATTTTGATAACCATCTAATTAAAAATAATATCAAGCGTTTTATAATATAATGCAACATCAATATTTTGTTTTTTTAAACTCACCAGATCAATTAAATACCATTGATTTTTATTTGCGATCACCCCTTTTTTATTTCCTACGTAACAAAAATTATTACCTTCAACCGATAACACTGCATTTTTCAAAAGATTAATAATTATATATTTTTCATTGGGTTGATAAACTTTAGTTACAAATGTATTTTTTGATCCCCAAGCTATGTGATCGTTACTGCTGTAGATCAGTTTACCGTAGTAGTTAAAAACTTCGTCGTTTGGAGCCGAAGAAAATACCGCGCTGCAACAATATATAACGCTGTCAGCAGTATTTATATGAATATATTTGTTTTCACACTTCACAATAATTAAACCATCGCTGTTCACTAGGCCACGTGCGGTTCGTGCATCGTTCATACTTATTACCGAAAGTTCCATAATAAAAAAATTAGGATCTTCGGTTGCGGGATATATGTTATCATAGCCAGAACTCAATTGTTTTCCGTCTTTATTAAAAAGATACACTCTGTTATCGTGTAATATTTTAAAAAAGTTTTCTTCATACTGATAGTTTAAAAAAAGATCTTCCTGAGCAGCAAAATTTAGTAGTGTATCCTTTAATTCGTTAACCAGTTTAATTTTTTGGTTATTACTATTAATAAATGAATACTCAATGCTAAAGCTTTCTTCTCCTGTTAGGGGGTTAATAAGCGTAATGAGCTTGTTAGTATTGCCTACCATGGCTATTTTTTGTTCTTTATCGAAAAGAAAAACAGTATCATATTGCGCCAAAATTTTTGAAGAGTTGTTCTGTTTAAATCCCCATTTCGAATTCTCAATGTAAGGGGTAAGTTTTTGAGCCATGCAAACGGAAACAACTAAAAGTTGGGCAGTTATACTTAGAAATGTTTTTATAATAAAGCCGGTTTAACTTATTGCTAAATTAATAAATTATTGAAGCACAACGCCTTTAAACCTTATGTTTTGAATTTTCTTAGTAGAGTTCGATCTTATCTCAATAAATCTGTCTTGCCGATCATACACCGATTTAGTGTCAAATAATATTGTGATGCTGTCGCACATGTTTGGTAAAACCGAATATTCGGGTTTTACAACCGTGGTGCAGGTGCATTCGGCGGCGGCATCGTATATTGTTAGTGGTTCGTTGCCAACGTTATAAAAGATAAATGTGATTTTCACAACCTCGCCTTTTTTTACGAATCCAAAATTTTGTTTTTTGTTTTTAAATTTAAGTTGTGGTTGAGCGCAAATGGTATACATTGTTCCGATTAGAAAAACACAACAACAAAAAACCCTTCCATTTCTGAAAGGGTTTTTATAATCGTTATATTTTTTATTTACCATCGGGTGTTGCCGCAACAGCCGGAGCAGCTTCAATTACACCCTTAATTTTTATAACTACACTTGGCAACTTTGAGTTGGAAGTTACCGTAACATTTTTCTCGAACGGCCCAGGGCGTTTAGTATCGTACTTTACACGGATGGTTGCCGACTTTCCTGGTAAAATCGGTTCCTGTGGCCAGCCTGGTTTACCATCAATTGTTGTTGATGTGCAACCGCATTGTCCTTGCACGTTAGTGATTGTTAACGGTGATTTACCGATATTTTTTATTTTAAATTCACGAACACCATTTCCGTCAAATTTAACGGTGCCGTAATCCAAAACTTCATTTTCAAACTTCATTTCGGGGGCATTAGGATCAATGGATGGAACCGATAATTCCTGAGCCTTAGCGGTAAACATTAATCCAATACATAAAGTTGCCGCAGCTAATATTTTTTTCATTTTAATAAATTTAGTTTGTGAGTGAAGTAAAAGTTATTTTTTTTCCAAAGGAGCACCCTGTGATGGCGCGTTTGTTGGGAAAGCTTCTTCAACAGGCTTAGCTGCAATATTCCCTTTTATGTAAAGAGTTTGCATCCCCGATTTAGCATTCGATTGAACGCTAACCGATTTGCTAATCGGACCAACTCTGTTAGAGTCATATTTCACTTTTATCTCACCGGTTTTTCCAGGCAAAATTGGGTCTTTAGGACATTGTGGTACAGTACATCCGCACGAACCCTGACACATTGTAATAAGTAAAGGCTCTTTACCGGTATTTTTAAATTTAAAAACACATTCGCCATTATCTCCCTGCATTATATTTCCATAATCGTGGGTAGTTTTATCAAACTTAATATCTGCTGTGCTAACAGGTGCGGCGGTTGTCGTTGTAGCAGCGCCATGATTATGGCCGTCGCCGGCGCTATGACCGTCTTGGGCAATTGAAAGAGTGCTCAATGAAGCTAAAAATCCGAGGGTAAAAATTAGTTTTTTCATTTTTGTTTTTTAGTTAACT
>JAYTBK010000477.1:0-2581 GCA_043737035.1 Bacteroidota bacterium
AGAGGTTTTCTATTTGCAAATCGCATAAAAAAACTATTTTCTTTGGTATGCGTTATTTGCACGTTCTTTTGCAACGCGCAGGCACCTGGATATATGGGAAAACGAATAGTTTTAACTTACGGCTTAGGGTACAGCCCAAGGTTTAAAGCATCCGCTGGTGGTTTTGGAGTTAATTATCTTCAGGAAGTCGGGCTCGAATATGTTACTAAAAACAAATATCTAATCGGCGTATCAGGTAAATTTTACAAAACCAGTTACAATAATAAACGCGCGGTGGAATTTACTGATATCGCAAATGGATATCACGATACAAAAGCACCTTTGGGTTACACAACGATTAAAGGTTTAAATATGACCATTTACATGAAATATTTTAAACGAAATTATCTCGCTCCTTGGGGAAAATATTTTATTTTCGGGCCAACCCTTACATGCTTTATTAGTTCCTACAATCCCACGTTAATGTACGTGGACACTAGGTTCAATTCTATCGCAGGCGATCCATATTACTTCTCAGATTTCGGCCCGACTTCACAACCCTATATTCGTGGTGATTTAACCATTGGCAACGGCCGTACACGCATCATCGCAAATCGTATTGTAATTGATTACGGTTACAGTATAAATGTATTGGCAATGATATCTACTCCGTTTTTTGATGAAAGTGACCTTTTAGGTTTGTCTGATTTTACCGTACTAAAAAGTTACAATTACATTGAGCGTGTTTCAGCGCAGAGGGTTCGCGATTTTAATAAATTTAATATTTTCTGTAAAATTGGGTTATTGCTTTAACAATTATTTAAGGCTTAATTTATTGATAACCGGGTAGGCGTACAATTTTAAAAACAAATTTATTAGTATTTCTTTTTCGCCCTCCATGTTAACGATATGATTATCGATATAATTTAAAAAATTTTCTTTATCACTATTGTTGTAATTCGCTTCAAATACGTTGGTATCATTACTTAAATCGTACGCGATATAGTTAACAGGATTCAATTTATAATTCTGATAGATTTGTTTATCAATGGCGAGAGCGAGCAAACGAATTTTTTCATTTTCATTTTTCGCTAGGTTAAGCGTTTCAAGTTCTTCATTAATAGGAGTTCCAAATGCTACATGTATTTTGCCTTTTTGTTGTTTAATGCCTGTAAGAATGCTGTTAAGATCTTCGCCTTGCGCTTTAACGTATTTGCTGTGTAATGAAGAAAGGTACTGTTCCTGTATTTTTAGCGCATCGCAGGGTTCGTATTCAAAACTTATTGTAATCGGTACAATATTCAATTCCCTGAAATTCTCAACAAAATCTTTTGTTCCGCTCATGTTCAGCATTTTTAGCAAACCGGTCTGCGTAATGTCATTACCATCTTTAGTACGGCCATTACGTTGCGCTATCCAAACACTAACGTTTTTATCTAAAATGGTATGCCGCAAATAAGCGCTTAACTGGCGCGAAATATAATACAGTTCTTTCACATTACCTTCGCGCTTAACCATAAACATACGGTTCATTTTTCCGAAATCGGTAATAAAACCTTGTTCCATTAAGTTAGAGCCGAACGTTATTTCAGAAGTTGAAAATTCCTCCTTATCTAAAATGATTTGTAAAATGGCACTGTCCAATAAAATGTCACGATGGTTTGCAACAAATAAATATGATTTTGATGGATCAAGTTTATCGATACCAGAATACGATAAACCTGTAGAAGTTGTATTTACGATCGTCCATATTGCGTGGTGCATAAAACCGGTCTGAAATTCGAACGGCGAATGGGTGTTGAGCGCTTTTTGCACAGCTTCATCTTGTGTAATTCCAGGCCACAAATACGCCATCGCCTTATGGTAAGTAGCATCAACGGCAATACGTTTCATCACATCTTCGGATTCAACGTCGTAGTAGGGCCGAAGTGATTCAAAATTAAATTCCTTAGCAAAACTACTCACCTTTGGCGGCGCTGCCGATATGTATCGTTTCATCATATTTGTAAACGTTTATCAATAAAAGTAACAGGTTTCCGGCTCATTTCATCTAACTGATTTTTGCTGATATTTTCCGGCGTATCTAAAATTATGTTTGGTGCTACCCGTAGCTTTGCGCGAAAATGATTCTTCAATTCCTTGTCAAAATTTTCAGGGTGGTTTATGGTACCGATATAAATAGTTATCTCATCGGTGCCAATATTGTTAGTGTATACTTCAACAATATAATTTTTAATATAAGTTACGGTATTTAAAATATCATAGAGCGCAGCGGGATATAGTGTTGTTCCCTTATATTTAATCATCTGTTGTTTACGTCCTAAAATCGGGCTAATGCGAAAAGTGTTTCTTCCGCATTGGCAACTTTCGTAATGAGCTTTGCAAATGTCTCCGGTTTTAAACCGAACAAGTGGCATACCTTCCAAAGCAAGGGTGGTAACTGTTAGTTCGCCCTCTTCCCCTTCATTAACTGGCTCATCATTATCGTTTAAAAATTCAGCAATTACAAGTTCAGGGTGATGGTGCCCTCCTCGGCCTGCGCTACACTCGGTAAACGCTGCTCCCATTTCGGTTGACGCATATGTACTAAAAAGTTGAACCG
>JAYTBK010000478.1:0-2574 GCA_043737035.1 Bacteroidota bacterium
TTATACTCTAATTTTTCCCCGGTTTTACGTGCTATATCTATCATTCCTAAACCGCCGCCGCCTTTCAACGACATTTCACCGTTGTTTAAAACCGATTTATAATAGTCTTTTAATTGATCTTTTGATAAACCGTTTACATCATCGAGCCGCGTTTTAAGGCCGTGTATGTTTTCGTTTAAAATATAATTGCCGGTTATAATATTATATGCTCCATCATTTTTAGCAATCATAAAAATTGCACTGCGGTTCTTATCCCCGTTTTCATCGGTGGCCTCATCCATATGATGGTAGAGGTTTTGAAGGCATTCAACCAATACATTATATACTTTCTTTTTGGTTTTTGGTTCTTCCTGCATATTGTCCATTTTATTTTCCATGATTTGGAGAATAGAGGTTAACAATTCAGAAGTGATATCACCTTTAAATGAAAGAAGAATATTGTTCTTCTCCATTCTATCGTATATATTAAATGCGTCTATCATAATGGATAACGGCACAATTTATTTTAGTTTAAAAGAAACGGTTTGTCCATTAACTGTAAAAGTCGCATCATCATCGCAAGTACCGTTTCCAAAATCAACTGTGCGTGTTTTGAATCCATCGGGTGTAAGATCAAGTGTGCCTGAAGAAATGTATTTACATGCTGATTTTTTAATTAAAGCGCCCGTAATTGTAGTTGTGAAATTACGTCCTTCACGGTTTTTACCCGATGATGATCCTGTAATTGAAAAATCATCATCGGCGCTAACATTTTTAGTATTGTAGCCTGCAATTTGTTTAAGGGTTTTTGTACATGCGTAATCAATATTCCAGGTTCCGTCGGTGCAATGACCATTTATTACCTCAGTAGTAACGGTAAGTGAATCAGGCCGCGTTATTTTAATTGTTCCGCTGTAGCTTACGTTGTTTGCTTTATATCCAATCAAATCCACAGTAACCAAACTATTAAACGACGACCATTTTTTTGGTGTGATAATATTTAATTTTCCTGTCCGGTATACACCATCAGAACCAACACAGCCTGTAGTTCCATAATCAATCTGAAAAGTTACCGGACCGTTATCATAAGTTTTGTTGTTATCCGCATCAGTTGTATCACCTGCTACTATAGAGAACGTTTCGCAGGCATTTATTTTTTTAATACCTTTTTCGGTAATCCCTTTTTGGCTTACCGTTGGTGTAATGCTCATAAACTGCTGTTCGCATATGGCGTTATCTACCACCGATTGTGTCTCATCATCTACTTCAGCAGTTTTCTTTTTACAAGAGTTAATTGTAATTAAGGTGAAGCACAAAAGTATAGAAGCTAAAATAAGTTTATTTTTCATGTTATTGAATTTTCAATTCCATATGGCAATAAAAATGCCAAATATTAAGTCAAATATATAATTAAATTGATAGATAGTTGTGTTTTACTTATTTTTTTAGTTTTATCCCAATAACCAAAACGTCGTCGACTTGTTCATGTTGCCCTTTCCAAGCGTCAAATAAATGTTCGAGCTGTTGTTGCTGGTTTTCAACAGGCAATTGATAAATTTCTAAAAGATGTGTATGGAAGCGTTTCACCATAAATTTTTTTCCTTTTTCTCCGCCAAACTGATCCGCATAACCATCGCTATACATATATAACATATCGTTTTGGTTAAATTGCCGTTTATGGGTTATATAATTTCTTTCAAAATCAAGTTGTGAACCACCAATCGAGTATTTATTTCCGTCTATTCGTTGCAGGATCCCGTTCTCGTCAATAATCACCAAACCTCTAAATGCGCCAGCCCAATAACCTTCCAACGTATCTGTATTAATGGCAAGTATGCTAATATCCATTCCGTCATTTGTGTTTACCTGATTTTGCCCTTGCTTTAGTGCTGCTTTTACTCCCTGATGCAGATCTTTTAAAACAGTGCCCGGATCGTAGTTTCCTTTTTCGCTTACTATTTGGTTTAAGAGGTTATGCCCGATCATACTCATAAATGCGCCGGGTACGCCATGCCCAGTACAATCCACTGCGGCAATAATTTTAAAATTATCTTTTTCTCCAAACCAATAAAAATCGCCGCTCACAATATCCTTTGGTCGGTACAAAATAAATATGTTTTTAATTTTAGAAAAAATAAGGTCGAGCGATGGGAGTATGGCTTCCTGTATGCGTTTGGCGTATTCAATACTGCTGGTGATATCTTTGTTTTTTTGAGCGAGTTCGTTGGTACGCTCCGCCACTTTATTCTCAAGTATTTTATTTTCTTTTTTAATGGTATTAGTTCGGTAGCTAGTAAATGCGATAACACCGCCCAAGGCTAAGATTGCCGAAAGAATATAAAACCACGTTGTGCGCCACCATGGTGGAATAACCGTAATGGATAATTCGAGCGGCTTATCGTTCCAAACGCCATCACTGTTTGTTGATTTTACTTTTAATGTATAGTCGCCGCCTGGCAAATCGGTGTAGGAAATAAAACGCACATCGGACGGCGAAGACCAATCATTATCAAAGCCCTCAAGCATGTACATAAATTTATTTTTTCCGGCAGATTGAAAATCCAGCGCAACTACTTCGAATGTAAAATAATTTTC
>JAYTBK010000479.1:0-6501 GCA_043737035.1 Bacteroidota bacterium
CACGCGCACTTCAACGCAAGATCCCATTTTTATTTAACAACATAATTGCAGTAGAAAGCGGAAGCAATTACAATCCAGCATTTAAAAATTTTCCAAAAAACACGTACCTAAACGGTTTTTGGCAAAGTGAATTATACTTTAAAAATTATGAAAAGGAAATCAGAAGAGCTTTTGAATTCACTAAAAGTATAACTGATTCATGCAAACAGTTGGCTGATCAAATAATGGACGTCAGTAGTGTTTCCGTTCATGTAAGACGCGGTGATTACGTTAGCAATGCTTCCGCAAATAAATTTCACGGGTTGTGTTCACCGCAATATTATAAAAATGCAATTGGCTTGATAAGTGAAGCCAAAAAAAATATTTCTTTATTCGTCTTTTCTGATGATATCGATTGGTGTAGAAACAATTTAGGGTTTGATGTTCCTGTTTATTTTATAGATACGGGTAGTGCCGGATGCGACTTGTATTTAATGTCGCAGTGCAAACACCATGTTATTGCAAATAGTAGTTTTAGCTGGTGGGGCGCGTGGCTAAACCAAAACCCTGAAAAAATTGTAATTGCACCCAAAAGCTGGTTTGCCCATCCATCCGCTAATAGTAATGATATTATACCAACCACATGGAAAAGAATGTAACTGATCCGTTTGTATCTGTGGTGATGCCGGTGTATAATTCGGGGCGGCATCTTAAAAATGCAATCGACAGTATTCTAATTCAATCGTATAAAAATTTCGAATTTATTATCATAAATGATGGTTCAACAGATAATAGTGTTGAAATCATAAACAGTTATGCAGATACAAGAATAAAAATAATTTTAAACGATTCAAACAAGGGTTTGATTTTTTCGCTTAATAAAGCAATTAATTTTAGTACGGGAAAATACATTGTACGTATGGACGCTGATGATTTGAGTTTGCCTGAACGTATTTGCGAGCAGGTTAAGTTTATGGAAAACAATCCGGAGGTTGGCGTGTGTGGTTGTAACTATACCATTTTCGGAGAAAGTGTTAACGAACGTGTTTATGTTGCCGAAGCAAAACACGATGCCATTTTAAGTCAAATGATTTTTAACTCATCAATAGTACATCCCTCTTTAATTTTAAGGCGCAGCGTTTTACCGTTATCAACTGATATTTATGATAAAAATTTTATTCATGCTGAAGACTATGCTCTTTGGAGTGAATTAATTTTTCAGTGTAAATTTTCGGCGGTTAATAAAACTTTGTTTAAATATAGGTTGCACGACGGGCAGGTAACTTCGGTGCATACGTTTCAACAAAACGCATCCGCAGACAATGTCCGGAAAAATATTTTGACGAAACTTGAGTTTGTTTATGCTGAGTGCGAACTAAATTTATTGAATCGTTTAGGCGAAAAAAAATTACTGACTAAAAAAAGTGAGTTATTTTTGCTCGAAATGTTCTTTAAAAAATTGATCGCACAAAATATTATTTTAGATCAAATAAATTCTGAAACATTCGGCACTATTATTTCCTACAAATGGTATAGTGCTTGCGGATTCACTACCTTGGGCCTGTCTCCCGTTATCATATATCTTAGATCTTCGTTAAGAAAATTGAACGCACAAAGTACGTTTAAACTAATAGTGAAATGTTTAGTTAGGTATTTTAAGAAAAGGTAAGTTTAATTTGATCAAAATTGCTTTTAAGTTATTCGCCCAACTATCCCAATTTAATTCGTGTTCAAATAATTTCCGCGTAGTAATTCGTAAATCATTATAATATTTTTTATTGCTCCAAACCTTGTTTATCATCTCTGCGTAAGCAGCGCCCTTATCATTATAATCGATAAGAAAACCATTTATACCTTGTTTAACATGTCCGGCAACACCGCCTGTGTTAGCGGTCATTATTGGCAAAGAAAACGCGCTGGCTTCACAAAAAACAATCGGGGTGCAATCAAAACGTGTAGGCAAAATAAAAAATGAATGGCTTAAAAATAATTGCTGAAGTGCGTTCATTCCTTCGGCACTGTTTTTATTTAAAAAAGGTATAATGGTTATGTTTGCATTATTTAATAGATTTTTAGATTCACAGCCTACGATCGTTAAGTGTACCTTAATATTTTTTTTTTGTAGAATCCGCAGTGTGTTTACCGCAATGTCTGCACCTTTATTTATCCAATGTGTTCCCACAAACAGTAATTTGCATGTTGGATTTTCATCTTCTGAATTTACGAGTAACTTCGCATCCGATCCAATATTCATATTAGCACCAAACGGAAGTACGATGGTGGTTTTTTTATTTAGTTGGTAATATTCAGTCGCGAAATCTGCCGCCCAGTGCGATGATAAAATATTTAAACTTGCTTTTTTTAACGCTAAACCTTCCGTTTTTAAACTCTGTTTCTCCGACCATTTCCATAAATTGGAAATGATGGTGTGGTAATTTAAAGAGTTGGCTATAATTCGGTCGCCTACAAATACTATAGGTACATCGGTTTTAAGATACGCTATATAGGCTATTCCTGCCGGTGATACAATTAAATCATAAGATTGTCTATTTAACTTTTTGGTAAATAATCTTCCGCACGCTTTTGCATACACGGTTGAATTTCTATAATCGAAACGCCTTTTAAAAATGTAAAGTGAAATTGCGTGTATGATCTTGCAAAAAAAAGTGATCAATTTAGGTTCGTCGGGTCCTAATAATTCAACTACATCAAAATGCTTTTCGAGAGTTTTCCAAATATAGTGGTTTGTTCCGCTCCAGGCGTGCCTGTCGTGAGGATCAGACACTGTAACGTACGCTATTTTTTTTGGAAGCTCCACACTTAAATGTAAATATAAAATTTACTTTTTTTTAGCATCAAAATATAAATTTTAAATATGTGATGTTTATAACCTTTTCTGTTTCAAATTGCATTCGATTATAATCCACTTATTTTTATACGATGCCATTGCCATTAAAAATATTACTATTATCCGACGCATATTCAGAGCATACTGAAAAATGGGCTATAGGATTGGCGAAGCAGCAAGTAGAAGTTGGACTTTTTAGTTTTAATAAGGCTTCTTATCCTTGGTATAAACAACATCAAAATATAACGGTGTTATTTGAACCTGAAATATATTCCAGCGGAACATCATTAATTAAAAAACTTTCATTTTTGAAATATGTTGGCTTATTAAAAAAATCCATCGCAATTTTTAAGCCTAACGTATTACATGCACACTACGCTACAAGCTATGGATTTATTGGTGCCTTGTCAGGGTTTCATCCATTTATAATTTCCGCTTGGGGTACAGACGTCATGAAATTTCCTCAAAAAAATTTTATAAATCGTTTTATTTTAAAGTATAATTTAGATAAGGCTGATGCTATTTGCGCCACTTCGTTCACCATAAAAAAATACTTAGAAAGGGTAACGAAAAAAAATGTTCATGTAATTCCTTTTGGAGTTGATTGCGAAATTTTTAAATCAAAAAGTGTTTCCGGCTATTTTAGTACTGATACGACCGTTTTTGGAAGCATCAAGCCTTTGGAGAAGATCTATAATACTGACTTTTTAATAAAAGCTTTTGCCGTACTGAGTCAGAAATATCAGTTTTACAAAACAGGTCTTCTAATAATTGGTGAGGGTTCGCAAACGGAAGTTCTTAAAAAATTGGTTAAGGATTTGAATTTGCAAAATAGGGTGGTATTCACCGGTCGGGTTCCTTTTTCTGAAATTGCGAATTTTTACAATATGCTTAACATATTTGTAAATATTAGTGATTATGAGAGTTTTGGGGTTTCGGTAATTGAGGCAATGGCTTGCGAAAAGGTTGTTATTGTAACTGAAACCGGAGGCTTAAAAGAAATAGTAGAAAATGCTACCTTTGGTGCTTTAGTGCCTGTTGGAGATATGGAAAGTACAGTAAAGGAAATGGGTAAATACCTTTTGGATGAAAGCACGCGAAAAGTTACAGGAAAATGTGCGCGCGAAAAAGTTCTATTTAAGTATAACTGGAAAGATAATATTGAGGCCATGTTAAACGTTTATCGTTCACTTATAAAATTGCCGCAAAATTGATCTTAAAAGAGATAAGTGATTTAAATGTTTTTGCATCAAAAGCCGAACCATTGATTGGCGTTTTTGGAAGTGCTAAATGGTTATCGCAATATGGTTCAACGTTAAAATGTGTTGGCATTTATAAAGATGAACTTCAGCTTATAGGTGGATTTTTTTATCTCAAAACAAAAAAATATGGTTTTACTTTTATTAAACTTCCTCCTTACACACCTCACTGCGGATTTTTTTATGTTGCTGAAGGGAAAAATAATTCTTCAATAAATAATTTCTCGAAAGAAATTATGAATGAAGTTTGTAATTTTTTTAAAAATCAAAATGCGGCATTAACCATCTTGGCTTTTCCTTTCAATGTGATTGATTTTCAGGCATTTATATGGAATAAATTTAAAGTTACACCTAATTATACTTACAGGATTAATCTTTTAAATACCGAGGAAACAATACGATTAAATTTCGATTCTAAAAACCGCACAGCCATCAATAAAGCAATCAAGGAAGGAGTTTCAATACATGGAAACGAAGTTGGCAACGATCATATGTTGTTGTTTTTTTCAGAGATTCTAAAACTTAATGGCGCAAATTATTATAAAAATGTGCTGGCAAAAATATTAAATGAATTTAGTGATGATACAAATTCATTCTGCTTTAACGCGAACTTAAATGGTAAAAATGTGGGGATGGTGTTTTGTATTTTTGATAAAACAACCTGTTATTATTTACTTGGCGGCACTATTAAAAATTCAGGCGTGCAGGGTGTAAACAATTTGTTGGTGCAGCACTGCATCTTTAAAGCAAAAGAACTTGGCTGTAATATTTTTGATTTTGAAGGTTCCATGATAAAGGGTGTGGAAAAATTTTTTAGAGGTTTTGGCCCTCAACTGATTCCATATTTTACGGTTAACAAAGCAATTCTTCCACTTGAAATGTTACTCAAGTTTAAAAAAAGAGAAATATTTTAATTAAACACATAAAGTGCGAAAATTTCTTCAATACATGATACCTGCTAGTTTAAAAAATATTTTTAAAAGCATCAAGCGCAACCGTAAATTGAAACATCGTAAAAAGCTTGAGAAACTCAAAAAAATCACAAGTGAAAAAGATATCAAAGAAAAATTACAGAGTGTTGGTTTGCACGAAGGCGATGTTATAATGGTGCACTCTTCGCTTAGTGCAATTGGTTTTGTTAAAGATGGTGCTGCTACTGTGGTAAAAGCATTCAAGACTTTCGTTGGCTCGAACGGGACTTTGGTTATGCCATCTTTTCCCGCAAGAGGATTTAATTTTAACTACCTAAACACAAACCCTTTGTTTGATTTAAAATTTACACGTTCGAAAACCGGTGCGGTTACCGAATATTTCAGGAGGCAACCGGGTGTATGGCGAAGTCTTCATCCTACAGATAGCGTGGTTGCTTACGGAAAAAATGCGGAATATATTACTAAAGATCATTTTGGCCAACTTACGCCTTACAACTCTCAAAGTCCGTTTTACAAACTTATCGAATTAAATGCTAAGATAGTTTTGCTTGGTGTTGATCTCGATAGCCTTACAAATCTCCATACCGCTGAAGATGCTATTCCCGGTTTTGAATACCCGGTGTACCATAAAAAAATTTTCAATACTAAACTCATTAATTCCGAAGGCAATTTAGTATATATGGAAACTAAAGTACATGACCCGGAATATTCTATTAAGCGACAATGCAATGCGTTACTGCCTCATTTCGAATTAGCCGGCATCGTAAAACATTTTTCTATAGGTGAAGCAAAATGTATGGTTATTGATGCCCGCGCAATGCATTTTTGGATGATCGCGAATTATAACAGCAAAGGTATAACGTTGTATTCTCCGGATGATAAAAAGTAACTTGAAAATTTATTTTAGTTTTGATTACGAATTATTTTTTGGAAATAAATCGGGTAGTGTAGAAAAGTGCATGCTTGCGCCAACCAAGAAATTAATTGAGATCGCTTCAAAATATGGTGTGCAGTTTATTTTTTTTGTAGATGCGGGATACATTTATCAACTTAAAAAATACAGTCATGTTGCTCAGTGCGTTTATGATTACAACGCCATTTCATCGCAATTAAAGGAACTTATTTCCAATGGTCATCAAATTGCATTGCATATTCATCCCCATTGGGAAGATTGCGTTTACAATAATAATGCATGGAAAATTAATACGAAACGATATAAACTTTCTGATTTTAGTGAAGCCGAAGTAGAAAGCATTGTAACCAAATATCACGATGTGTTGAAGCAAATTATAGGTTTAAAATGTACCGCGTACCGTGCGGGTGGTTGGTGTGTACAGCCGTTCACCTTCATCAAAAATGCATTAATTAAGAACGATATTTTTATTGACAGTAGCGTTTATCATCGCGGACATCATACTTCTGATGCACATTCTTATGACTTTAGGCATTCGCCCAATGAGCCGCGCTGGAAATTTAGTGACGA
>JAYTBK010000480.1:0-2573 GCA_043737035.1 Bacteroidota bacterium
GTCACCACGCGGCCGCACGCGTACAACACCATTAAATAGTGCCGATAGTTTACGATTTGCAATTGTGTCATGCGCTAACTTTGAAGCCGGTTATTTTAATGCATACAAGGTTTTGCTTAACCGCGGCGACTTTGACGCCGTAATATGCCTAGGCGATTATATTTATGAATACAACACAGGTGGATATTCTCCTAATGCTGCAGTAAACAGGCAGTGGCTTCCATCAAATGAAATTTTATCGTTAAATGATTACAGAGAGCGATATTCAATGTATCATTTAGATGAAGATTTAAGGTTACTACACCAGCAGTTTCCGTTTATTACAATATGGGACGACCATGAAACGGCCAATGATGCTTGGATGAACGGCGCAGAAAATCATACGCCTGCAACGGAAGGACCATTCGCGCTTCGTAAAGCAAACGCTAAGCGCGCATATTTTGAGTGGCTCCCTATACGGCCGCAAACGGGCACCGCTGATCCGTTTCAAATTTTTAGAAAACTAACTTATGGCACCTTGGTAGATTTTATTATGCTTGATACCCGTTTGCATGGGCGTGATTTGCAGGCCGGCACTACAAGTGCAACTGTTACCGCGCCAACCCGCCAACTGTTAGGAACAAATCAGTTTAGCTGGTTATCAAACAGGCTGGACTCGAGCCAAACGCGTTGGAAAATTTTAACGCAGCAGGTAATGATTGCTCCCTTGAAAGTTTTTGGTACTGCTGTTAATGGCGATCAATGGGATGGTTATCCTGCTGAAAGAACGCGTGTAATCAATTTTATTTTGAGCAACAATATTACCGATGTTGTTGCGATAACTGGAGATATTCATTCATCATGGGCTAATGATATACCAACTGCAACCTATAACGGTGCAACCGGCGCAGGTTCGGCCGGCGTAGAGTTTGTTGGCCCTAGCATAACTTCGCCCGGTATTAGCCTTCCTTTGGGTGCGGCAGCAATTCTTGCAGCTAATTCACATATTAAATATGCCGATCTTTCGCAACATGGGTTTATGATCATGGATGTAAATAAGTTAAGAGTACAAACCGACTGGTTTTATGTAAGTACACTCGATTTCCCATCGGGAACCTACAGTTATGGAAAATCGATGTACGTAAATCATTTAGAACGTTTTTTACGCAGCAGTAATTCTGCTAGTATGCCTCGTAATTCGGTTTACGGAATTAGTGCTCCGCTTTGCCCTCGTATTATTGAACTTCCTACTCCTATTACTACGCCTGTAAATGAAATTAATGCGACTAGCAAAATATTAAATGTGTTTCCTAACCCGGCTCAAAAAGAAATAACAATCAGTTTTCTGGGACAACCCATAAAAAACGGAAAAGTAACGTTATATAATGTTTCGGGTCAAAAGGTTTATGAATTCATTTTTACAGAACAAGACGTTTATAATAACCAACTGCAACTTAACGTATCGTTATTGAGCAAAGGGTTATATAACGGCACCGTAGAAGTAAATAAAAAACTAGTGTTTTTTAAATTTGTGAAAGAATCGAACTAAAAATAATGGTCACCCCATTTCCCGGAATGAAGTTAAAGGCAGCAATTTTGTGTTTTTGCGTCATCGCCCTTTTTTCTTTTTTCACATCCGAAAGTAAATCATCTCAAACAACTCTGTTTGTAAATAACGAAACCGGGCAATTAATAAAGATTATTACGGCTTCCATTAAATTAGTTGACTCGTTAGAAAAGCCTCGCTATCGTGAAAAGTTACAACAACGTTATTTAACGGCACGAGCGCATTACAAGCGCATTGAATTTTTATTAGAATATACGGCGCCTTTAGATGTAAAATATTTTATTAATGGCGCGCTTGTAAAAAAGTCGGATGTTGAAATTGGAAACCGCATTGTTGAGCCACATGGTTTTCAGGTTGTAGAGGAACAATTGTTTGGCACTGATCACATCGATAAAAAACTTTTACTGTCGGAGCTTGAACTATTAAATACCTCCTTTAAACTGTTTAAAAAAAAATTGCCTGAAGCACCAGTTACGGATTCGCAGTTGCTTGAAGCAATGCAGTTGGAATTAATAAGAGTTTGTAGTTTATCGCTTAATGGATCGGACGCAACCTATACAAAAACAAATGTGTTGGAAACGACTTACGTGTTAGATGGATTTAAATTGTTGCTAGAATCATTTCGATTTAAATACAAGGATAATTCTTTTCCGGATAAAACGTGTGAAAAACTAATCATTCAAATTGCACAAGCAAAAGCATATTGTTTAGCACGCAAAAATTACGAAACCTTTAACCGCTTGCATTACATTACCAGGCATATTAAGCCAATGTATAGCCTTTTAGTTGAGCTCCACAGCAATCCGCTTTTCCCTTTCACACCCGTTAATTACGCTATCAATTTTAAAAACCAAAACGTGTTTAACGTCAACAGTTTTAATCTCAACTATTTTTCAATCAACATTCAGGATACAATTAAAAATAGTGAGCAAGCTAAACTCGGCGAATTGTTGTTTTTCGATCCGGTTTTATCGGGTAATAATCAAAGAGCCTGCGCATCGTGCCATAAACCCGAAATGGCTTTTAC
>JAYTBK010000481.1:0-2571 GCA_043737035.1 Bacteroidota bacterium
TTTTTTACACGCAATATTTCTAATATAGTTTGTACTAATCCTAAATTAAATTCAAATAAATATTCATAATCATTTTCATAGAATGGTTTTAAATCAAATTCAAAAAACTCGAAGTATGGCGAACCTTTGTAAGCAGTGGTGATGCTTCGCCAATGCCGGTGTTGCCATTTTTCGGCATAAGAAATTCTTTTTGAGGTTATAATCTCTTTTTCCTGTTGTTTTACAAGCGGTATCGACAATTGCAAAACGCCGTTTGCAGTTAAAATATTGCAACGATTGCGAGAACTTTGCTTTACATAATTTTCATGCGTTTCTAACACAAACTGCGAACAAAGTAATATTTTTTTTAAATAAGAAATATCCGGCAAATAAGCAGTGGACAAAACAATGCTCTCCATTTAATTAATTGCTTTTAAAAACCTTTTCCAGCGAATTCCGGTATCGAAAATTTTATCAGTAGAATATATGATTCTTGTAGCTTTTCCAATAATGTGATCTTCCGGTACAAAGCCCCAATGGCGGCTATCTTGAGAGTTGTGGCGGTTATCACCCATCATAAAAAAATAATTTTGTTTAATAATATATATCTTAGCCAGAACGCCATTAATAAATATGGTGTCATTTTTTATACCCAGCGTATTTCCTTCATAAACAGAAATAATACGTTCATAAAAACAAAGATTTAGCGAGTCGGGTTTAATTGTATCGCCTTTTGCAGGAATTTTTAATGGTCCGTAATTATCAACATTCCATTTATAATGATTGTTATAGGGAAATACAAATTCGTCCCACATTTCTTTTTTTTCTGTATTAATATTTATCGCGCTTATAAAAATTTTACTTTTTAATGTGTCGTACAAACTTTTTGTAAGCGTAAAAGAATAATCATTATTGTCGGAAATCTTTCCGCCCTCATTCAATTGATAGTGGTTTACGAAGGCAGAATCTAATAACCTATCCGATTTAAGATGGTAATTAAATTGCATTGGCGTAGTTTCATCGGCAAGAATACCATTTATGAAAACCAGACCATTGAAAATAGAAATGCTATCGCCCGGCAATGCCACGCAGCGCTTTACAAAATAAGTGCGATGATCTAACGGATGATTATCTTCCTGCGGATAATTAAAAACAACAACATCGTTTCTTTCAATTTCCGGCGAACCGAAAAGGCGCATGTATGGTAATGAAATTAATGAAGAATAATATTTTTGATTGATAAAAGGAATGCTGAAAATGGTACGAGGCAAGCGTGGCCCATAAGAAAATTTATTGATGAACATAAAATCGCCTGCAAGAAGGCTGGGCGACATGGATGGTGAACTTACTGAGGAAATTTCAAAGAAAAAAGTACGAATTACAAGAACACAAAAAAAAGATATGCATAGAGCTTTAGCCCATTCTAATACTTTTTTTTTGTTATTTTTTTTTTCTTGCAACACCTAGCATTTTTCTTTAAAGGTAACCAAAAGGAATTATTTATGCTATCTCGTAAAAACATACAGTGACTAATAACTACTTTACGTAAAAAAAGATCCTCTCATTTCTGAGAGGATCTTAAGCAATTTAAAAAGTTTAACCCTTAATTATACCTTGGTAAATTGCCTTATCTTAATTTAAATTGATTGCAGGAATTTTGCCTTCCTGAATTAATGCAAGTGTTTTCTTTTTATGGTCTTCAAAGTTACCGAAGGCTAAAGCATCAAGCATTTCGCTGCGGGACATATTTGGATTACCAAATTGTTTTTTAATATCATCCGAGCAACGATCTACAAAATTTTCAAATTTTTTGGGAGCCCATAAGTAATCTTTTTTTATGGCTTCCTTCTCAATCTTAAATTCTTCGGGTAAACCGCCTTCAATTTTTGATTTAATATCTAAACCTTCATACGATTTAGGTAATTGACGGTTATCAAATAAAAACGGCTTCGAAATCATAATAACGTGTTTTTTACGTTTAGGATCAATCATCGATAAACCCTCAATTCTTAATCCCTTTTTTTTAAGGGATCCAAATTTACTTTCAAAGCTTTTTAAAATTTCAAACATGGTTCGTATAGTTACAGTTGTTAACAAAGATAAATCTTAAATTGTTAATAAAATAACTTATTAGACGAACGAAAATAAATGTGATTAATACAAACAATAAGAGGCAGTTGAAAAGGTGTTTATAATCTGTTAAAAACGCAACTAATTACTTGTAAGTATTTATTAATCAGCTTATTAAAATTTACGATAATTGTTTCGAAATATTCGTATCCCACGTATTTTCTTGTCGTTAAAAGATGGGGAGATTCGTTAAAGTTAATTTACGATTAGTTTCGAGTTTTTCTTTCCAAAATCAAGTATTCCATCAATAAAGTTATAAGGTTTGTACCCGTTGATAGCTGCCTGATGATAAATGCAGGTGGCAGGAGTCATACCGGGTAAGGAATTTACCTCAATAAAAATAATTTCGGTCTTAGCATCATCAAAAATCCTTACAAACGCATCTATTCGGCAATAACCTTTAATATTTAAAATTTTGGCTGCTTCTCCTAAAGTACGTTTAACAACTTCGGAAATTTTCTG
>JAYTBK010000482.1:0-14377 GCA_043737035.1 Bacteroidota bacterium
ATTAACAGGTCCGGTTTTTCGGTATCCGTCGTTGTGTAGAGAGCTACATTTCCCCTTCCATTAAAATTTACAGAAACTACGCGCGAAGATAAAATTTTGTGGTTAGCGTCGGTTTGCTTTAAGCGGTAATGCGACACGCCTTCGTAAGGAAGAAAATCAGTTTCAAAATAACTAATAATGTTGCTGTAATTACCAAAATTTTTGAGCGTAGTTATCACTTCAAACGTATTGGCATCCTTTGACCTTTCTATTGTAAAAAAATTATTGTTTTGTTCAGTGTTAGATGCCCACGTCAACTCAACTTTTTTGTCGTTCACAATCGCGTCGAAACTTAATAACACTTCGAGCATTGGCACTGGTGAAGACTTTACTTCCGTAATTTTATTTTGCGAAATAAGAGTTAATGAAGCTAAAAAATATATAGAAAAAAATACAGCGCTTAATTTTTTCATTGATTTAATTTTGAGTGTATATCAAATATATTAAAATAAATATACCAAACAAATGTGTCGGCCTGCATTTACAAATAAAGTTATAAAGAAGGTTTGGTTATTAGAGGAAAAGATCGCGTTGCGATTTATCGTTATACTAATCGTACAGAACAAAAACCACTAAGACACTTATGAACTAAAGATTACGAAAAAAATAAGTCTTCTTGTTTCATAGCGAGTAAGCGCCTTAGTGGAATAAATTCGTTACGTGTTATTATTTTTGTATCATTAATTTTTTAGTAACGATTCCTGTTGGGGTGTTAATGGAAACAATATAAATCCCACTTGATAAATTACCAATATCAAAATTTACAATTTGTTCGCCAATCCCCAGTTTTCCATTAAATACTTCCACAACTAAAGCGCCAGTAATATCATAAATTTTTGCCGACAAAATTTCTGCTTTTAACAGATTAAAACTCAATTTCCCATAATACGTAACAGGGTTTGGACTAATTTCAAATGACGTAAGTGATTTGGATATCGATTTGATACTTGTACTATTCCCGCAAATTTGTACATTTCCTGATAATAGAGCCGTGTTGTTATTTTCGTTGGATTCCGACACGACATTAGCTGTATCTACCCAAGCTCCAATTCGGTAGTTAGAACCGGGTGCAGGTAAACTGGCGTAGTTGTTCATATCAATATTCCAATTACTAATTGTTTTACACGCGTTACCGCTCAAAGAAGTCACACTTACTTGATCTAACACCCAATATTTTGTGGATGATGGATCATACAGATAAATTCCCACCAAAAACGAACTTGCAGAGCTTGAACCATTGTTACAAATATCTATTGAGATACCCGTAAGTTGGTTATTACAATTGCTGGGTGGTGTATAGGCGTAGTTTAATCCTACTACTAAATCGACTTGCGCGGCTGCGACGGTTGAAAAGGCTGTTAATACTATTAAAGCTGCTTTTTGTAAAATGATTTTCATTTTTTTGTTTTTATGGGTTAATATGGGACGAAGTAACGCTACATAAAAAAAAAATACGTTTCGTAGGGTTGCAAAAGTATTTCGTTTTGTTGCGAATAGATAATTACCTGAAAATGAGGTAAATTATTTGGATTGATGCAACATTTGTGTAGGCGATATGCCAAAATGTTGCGTAAAACAGCGAGTAAAGTACGATTGCGAAGAAAAACCTGTCTGAAAAGCTATCTCTGTTATATTGAAATGTTTTATTAAAAGTAATTCTTTAGCTTTTTCTAACCGAATTGTTTTAATTAATTCAGATGGTGAAAAACCAGTTATGGCTTTTACTTTGCGTTGAAAATGGCTACGGTTTGTTGCCATTAGTTCGGCTAAACTTTCTACGCTTAATAGCTCATTATCTAATTGCTGGAAAATAAGTTTGAATAGTTTTTGTGTGTAAGGGTCCGTACCAACAAATTTATCTTCAATTTTAATTTGGGGCTGTTGTGTGCGTTCAATAAATTCGGTTTTCTTTTTTCTTAAAATTTCGAGTTGATTGGTAACTAAAGTAACTAACTCGTCGGGTAAAAATGGCTTTGCAATAAAAGCCTGTGCGCCTAACTTCAATGCCTCCAACCGCAAATCGGAAGATGCTTTTGCCGATAAAATAATTACAGGAATGTGATCGGTTGCGGCATTGCTCTTTAAAAATCTCAAGAAACTAAAACCGTCCATTTCAGACATCATTAAATCGGTAATAATAAGATCGGGAAGGGATTTTTGTAATAATTCAATGGCCTCTTTTCCATTTCGAGATTTTAAGACTTTAAATTTGTTTTTCTCGAGAAATCTGGCATTGAAGTCTAAAATTTCTAAATCATCTTCTACCAATAGTAACTGATATGTCTCGCTGTTCGAATTGTCAGAGGCTATTAAAATTTCAGTGCTTTCATGTGGGGCTTTAAGCGTAATGCTTACGATAAATGCCGAGCCTTGGTTCACTTGGCTTTTTACTTCCAAATTTCCATTCAATAATTCAACCAAATCTTTTACTAACGATAAGCCAATGCCTGTACCTTTTGTAGTTGTAGCAGTGTCAGCACTTCGGTAAAAGCGATTAAATATTTTTTTTTGTTCTTGCATGCTAATTCCTACGCCTGTGTCCCAAGCGTTAATCACTAAATTTACTCCCGTTTCTTTTTCTTCGGTGTATACATCTAAGCCTATTTGCTGGTTGTTGGGCGTAAATTTTATAGCATTACTTAATAAATTACCCACAATTTTTTCGAGGGCATCTTTATCAAAAAATGTTATTTTGTTATGAATATTAAATTGATGTATAAGCACAATGTTTTTTTCAAGAGCAAGGGCAGAATATGTTTTGATAAGTTTAATAAAAAACACTTCTAAATCACCAAAGGTTTCGTTTAATGTATATTTAGCGGATTCAATTTTAGAAATATCTAACATTTGATTTATAAGCTCGTTTAAGCGAGTTATGTTTCGTTCGGCGGTATTAATATAATAAATATCTTCTTCAGAGTTTTGTTTCTTTCGCAAGGCATTAAGGGGCGCTTGTATCATAGAAAGAGGCGTGCGAATTTCGTGAACAACGTTTGAAAAAAATTTCTTTTTGGCTTCTTCTATTTTATAGTTGAGGCGTTTTTTAAAATTAAAATAAATTAACACAAAAATTAAAACAGAAAGAACAATAATGCTAATAAATAAAATTAAATAAATGCGTTTACTTTGTTGTGCCAATTTAAGTTCTTGCTTTCTGATAATTTCTTTATTTTTTTGTACCTGAAATTGTTTTTCTAATTTTAAAGCGTACTCAGCAATTTCTCGTTCAGATAAAAATTGTTTATCAAGTTGAATAGCGTATCGATTTATTTCCGCTTTTTTAATTGAGTCTTTCAATTCAATGTAATGTCTAAAATAATCTGCAGAGGCTTGATAATTTTTTGTATCATAATACAATTCTGCTAGGTTACCGCATACTGTAACTCGTTCTGTACTTAGTCCTAAACTATCGGTAATTTTTTTAGCATATAAGTAGTTTACAAGGGCCTTATTGTAATTTTTTTGAAGTTGATAAATTAATCCAATGTTAAAAAGAGGGCGTAAAATCTCATTGCTATTTTTTTGTTGTTGCCAAATGAAAAGTGCTTTAGTATGATTTTTAAGGGCAGAATCGAGATAGAAAGATTTTGATGGATTTTGAAAATATTGCGCTTGGAAGTTCGCGCCCCAAGCGCTGTAAAAATACGCGGTTAAATTTTTTTGCTTTAATTGGTATACAATTGGCAAAACTTTTTTTAAAATTAAATTAGAGCTATCATATTCTTTTAATCGGCGGTACATAGCACTAAGATTTATTAAATTATTGGCTAGCTTAGTTGAATCGCCCAACGATTGACGTATTTTAATTTCGGATTTATAATTGTTTTTCGCTACCGAGTAATTACCTTCCTTAAAATTAATAAAACCTAAATTATTATAAATAGAAGCTTTCTCAGTGTTTTCTGAGGCATCGGTACAGAGCCTCAATGCCTCGTAATAGCAATTTACAGCATCGTTTGTGTTGTTTAAAGAATTAAAAATGCTACCTTTTAAAGTGTAAGCAATAATTACATTGTGATTAGATTTTTCTTTTTTTGATTCGACTAACAATTTGTGTGCATAAATCAATGCCGAATCAAAATTTTGTGTGGCCACAAATTGCGTCGATTTGCTTTCAAATAATTTTATTAATGAAGACTGGGCGTTAGATGAAAATTCAACCAACATCAAAAAAAAGATGAAACAAATTTTTTTAAAATATATAGGACAAATAATTAATTCAAATAAAAATACTTTAGCGCCGTTAATTTCTTTATTCACTTTACGTTTATTTTTTATATAACGTTTCAATTTCTTTTTTGTTGAATAATGTACAAAGTACACTTCTTCAACAGCCCATTTAATTTACCAATAAAATTTCACAACATATAAATGCAACACCAAACAAAATCTATTTCTTAAATTTCCCTTTTAAGGCCGCCAATGCCGATTGCATATCGTTAGGATCATACGACGCACTTTCCTCGCGCTGTTTTTCTTTTTTTGGTGTTGATACAACTCCTTCACCTTTCATAGTTAGCGCAATTCGTTTTCTCTTCACATCGCATTCGGTAACGTTTACCCAAACATGCTGTCCAACTTTTACAATAGTGTTAGGATCGTCTACAAACGTATCACTCAATTGCGAAATATGTACAAGCCCGTCCTGATGAACTCCTAGATCCACAAAGGCGCCAAAATTTGTGACATTGGTTACAATGCCTGGCAAACGCATTCCTTCGCGCAGATCGTCGATGCTATGCACGTGCTCATCAAAACTAAACACTTCAAATGATTTTCGGGGATCGCGCCCCGGCTTTTCCAATTCGCTTACAATATCCTTCAAGGTGGGCAAACCTATTTTATCTGTAACATAATTTTGAAGAGCAATTCTTTTTCTAAGATCTTTTTCTTTGATCAGATCATCGATGCTACAATTTAAATCGATAGCCATTTTTTCAACGATGTGATATACCTCCGGATGAACCGCGCTTTTATCCAACGGATGAATCCCATCGCGGATACGTAAAAATCCTGAACACTGTTCAAAAACTTTTTCACCCATGCGACTTACGTTAAGCAAATCTTTTCGCGATTTAAACGCACCGTTTTCATTTCTATAGTCAACAATATTTTTTGCCAACGATTCACCTATACCCGAAACATATGATAGGAGTTGTTTTGAAGCTGTATTAAGTTCAACGCCCACGCCGTTTACACAACTCATAACTACTATGTCAAGTTTATTTTTTAGTGCTGTTTGATCAACATCATGCTGGTATTGCCCTACTCCAATTGATTTAGGATCAAGTTTTACCAGTTCGGCTAACGGGTCGGCAAGGCGGCGACCTATAGAAACTGCGCCTCGCACAGTGAGATCGTAGTCAGCAAATTCTTCGCGCGCAACATCAGATGCGGAATAAATGGAAGCGCCGGCTTCACTCACCATGATAACAGGAATTGTTTTGGGCAAAACTTCAATACTGCGTATAAATTGTTCGGTTTCGCGTGATGCCGTTCCGTTTCCTATCGCAATGGCTTCCAATTCGTGCTTTGCACACAAGGCCATAACAACATGTTGCGAATCGGTTACGCGGCGTTGTGGTTCGTGCGGATAAATCACAGTTTCTTCCAATAATTTGCCCTGAGCATCAAGTGCCACTACTTTACATCCGCTTCTAAAACCGGGATCAATTGCTAGCATGGATTTTTGCCCGAGAGGAGAAGCCAATAATAATTCACGCAAATTATCAGCAAAAACCTGTATTGCTTTTTCGTCAGCAATTTGTTTTGTCATTAACCGTATTTCAGCTTCAATGCCAGGCTGCAGAAGACGTTTGTAGCCATCTTCAATTGCATTATTAATTTGTTCGGCGCACTCTCCACGACTTTTAATAAATTGCTTTTTAATTTGCTCATGAGCCGTTTCATCGTCAATTACAATATCCAAAATTAAAAAATCTTCTTTTTCGCCGCGACGCATTGCTAACATTCGATGGCTAGGGCAGGTCATTAATGGCTCTTCCCACTCAAAATAATCTTTAAACTTTTCGCCTTCCTCTTCCTTGCCACGTATTACTTTACATTTTACAATCGCTGTACGCTTAAAAAGTATTCGCATGCCTTCGCGGGTAATCGCGTCTTCACTAATTATTTCTGCAATGATGTCGCGTGCGCCCTGCAAGGCTTCGTCGGGATGTTCTACACCAAAATCTTTATTTATAAATTTAAAAGCCTCGGGGAAAAGTTCCGTCGTTGCCTGTTCTAAAATTAAAGTTGCTAATGGTTCGAGTCCTTTTTCACGGGCTGCAGTAGCTTTTGTCCGGCGCCTTGGTTTGTAAGGCAGGTAAAGATCTTCGAGCCTTGAAAGCACTTCGGCGGCTAAAATTTTGTCGGATAATTCGGCAGTTAATTTTCCTTGTCCTTCGATGGATTTTAAAATACTTTCACGACGCTGCTCCAATTGACGCAAACGTTCAATTTCATTTTTGATCGTTATTACTTGTACTTCGTCCAAGCTACCGGTGACTTCCTTTCGGTAACGTGATATGAAAGGAACTGTAGCACCTTCGTCCAATAATTCTACGGTAGCTTTTACTTGTTTTGCATCAACTTTTAATTCAGTGGCAATTTTAAAAAATAAGGAAGTATCAGTCATTGTATAGTTGATTTAAAATTAAAATAGTATAGGTTTAACGGAACTACATTTACAAACTAAAAGAGATCCTTCCAACATCTACTTTTGTATCTTTGTGTTTGTATGATGTTTCATTGAAGGTTAAAATAACATTTTTTTAGTCTAAAAATTATGATAGTATTGAACAAAGCTTGGATTTTATTGCACAATAAATAAAAAATAAAAAAAATATAAAAATAGTTTCTAAAATAATAACCTCATTTGCAATTCTAATTTCAGGCATTCTATGTTCCGAATTGAAATCGTAAAATTATTTTTCTAAAAGTAATTTCCATTATTTAAATCAGTTTACCATCGAGGGCGGAATGATGATATACCAATCGAATCACAACCATTCGGGTTGTAAACCAAATAGTAAATTAGTAATAAATGCCGCTGTAAATGCTATCGAAGTAAAAAATTTAAGCCTGCATTCAGGTGTAGGTTTTTGTGAAAAATCGTTAATTGGGCATGAACACTCCCTATGGATTCGTTTAATAAAGAATTTGGAACCAACGCCAAGGCCAAATTTTACGCCGCCCTACACAATTAATTTTTTGTATTTAAATGCGGACTTTTTAGCATTTTATTTTTCAAAGACCTCGACTTCTGCAAGCGGGCTAAACAAATAAACGCTACCATTACTTAATTCGTGGCAACGGAAACGCTTTCTGAGGCGTTCACCTTTTTCAAAAACGCGCGAGCCGTTATACAAAAATTGTGTTCGATAAGGTAAGTGTTCCAACAAAATTAAATGCCCATTGGTTGCATGTGTATCATACAATTTTAAAGTTCGCATTAGTGTGGTATCGCTACAACTGGCTGCTGCAGGATTTTTAAGGTAATTGCGGAGTGCATATAATACATCAAGTGGCAAATTTTCGGTCGTTAAAAAAGGGTCCATCAATTCCCTGAAAGATTGTTTCCACTCATCACCATGCGGCATTACCCGGTTTTTATAAAGGTTATATGTTTTTAAATGAGCTATTTCATGCACGAGGGTAACAAAAAAAGAATATGTGTTTAAATTGTGGTTTATAGTTATTGTGTGGTTTAAACCGTTGTGTGGAGACGTATAGTCGCCGAGCTTCGTACTCCGCTCTTTGGTGATCTTTAATTTAAAATCAAATTCAATAATCCAGTTTGCAATTTCAGCAACGGCAAAACCGGGAATATACTTTTTAAGTATTTCTCTATTTCGGTTTATTTGCTGCTCGCGGAGATCCATTTTTTTACCCTTAGATTTGAGAAAAAAAGATTTGAGAGTATTGAAAATCTCAAATCTCTTTTTCATAAATCTTATTAAGGTTTATACTTCGATTTCGATAAAATTTTTTGGGCATCAGGTTCTTTCATCAGTTCCTCAAAACTTACATCTTCATTGTGCTCCATGTACGATTTTACAACTTGTTTTCCCAGCCACATCGCAATGCGTGGCGGACATTCTTTACTAATTGATCCCGTAAACGGACCATCACTTGTATATTGCCCTACCACTTTTAAATCGTTATCATATAATTTATTATCTTTTACAAAAAAGCCCCACAATTTATTTTCATAAGTGTTACAATAATTCATTTGTGCTACACTGTAACCAAGCTTAATGCTATCGGCTACATTTGGTAAAAGGGCATCGCAGGTATAAAAAATTTTGCCATAAAAAATCATGTGGTTCAATAAATTATTCACAACATCATTATTATCAAATTCTGTTATCAACCATCCGCGCACTGCATCTGACACTAAATGTTGCTTATTCATGGTGCGCGTGCGAAACTGCGGAAACTGTAATGGGCCGTAATATTTGTAATTTTCGCCCATGTACATTTCTAAACCTATTGCCAAAGTGGAATCCACATATACCACATTGTAATTAAATCCGCTCATAAATGTTACAAATTGCTTCGGGATTTTTTTACCGGGAAATAAAACTTTAAAGCGGCTTACCACGTTAGTAAGTTCATCGCCAATTAGCTCAACATCGTTATCAGTATACAATTTTTCAACATCTGTGTAAGCCGTGCTCATATCTTTGTCAGTTACAAACCTTATTAAACTTACATTGTAAAGCGAATCCTGCATTCCGCCCTTGTTTACAATAGAAGAAATGTATCGGTTAAAAAAAACCGAGCCATATTTTTTCTGCAACACCGCGGTTTGTCCTTTTAAATTTGATTCATTTAATGCAAAAATATCTTTGTCTAGCCGTTTAATTACAACAGGCTCAGCTTTTACACTATCGGTATTTACCTCTAACCTATCATGTTTGCAAGATGCAATCACTGCCAGCACAAGGGCACATACAAAATAATAATGGATGTAATTTTTAAATTTCATTGCGTTTTAGTTTGTTTAACAAATGCAAAAGTATTGGTGTAATTATTATTTTAATTTTGTGTAGTTAAATTACTTAAAAACATATAATATGAAAAAAAATTTATTGTTAGTTGCAAGCATATTAGTGTTAACTAATTCGATAAAAGCTCAGGATGCAGAAAAAAATTTTAGGTTTGGCTTAAAAATTACGCCTGAACCAACATGGATGCGAAGCAATGATTTAAAAAATGTGCAACGCGACCGTACTCGTTTTGGTTTTGGATTTGGATTGCAAACCGAATTCAGAATAAATTCTACAGCTTCGTTTGTTACAGGTGTTGGCGGTGATTTTTTAGGTGGAAAACAAATCTATAAAAACGGACAAGGCTATATCTTAACGAAAGATGAAACTTACACCGAATCGAGAAAAACGGATTTCACAACCATTAACGGAGCTACTGGTTTAGCGGCTGGCAATCGTCTTTACATTTTAAAAAGCCGCTCCATTAAAGCCACATACGTTACCATACCGGTAATGCTTAAACTGATGACCAAAGATATTGGCGGTTTTAAATATTTTGGTATGTTTGGAGGAAATATTGCCGTGCAAACAAAGTTCAGGTGTGCAGATGACATTACCGCGCTTAATTTTAATACGGGTGCCAACATGTATGAAGAAGGCGAAACAATTACAATTACCGATATGAAACCTGATGGCGATCTGCTTCCGGTAAATGTTGGTTTAAACGCCGGGTTGGGTTTAGAGTATAACTTGTCGGGGAATACGTCGGTTTTTTTATCGGTAAATTATTTACGTGGTTTTATCAATCAGTATCAGGCGAACTCAGAAATAATAGTTGATAAGGTTAAAGAAAATGCAAATAACCATACCAAGCCTGCCAATAGCAAACAGAGCGCATATAGCGATGGAATTCAATTAAATATTGGAATTTTATTTTAATTTTATTTACCATGCAAAATTGAAGTTTCCGGTTTTACCGGAAACTTTTTATTTTTATTAAATTTTAAACTGTAGATATGCACAAAAGATTAATTATCGATCACATTGTAAAGTGGCTTTTAGAATATTCCAACAAATCGTCAACTGACGGTTTTGTTATTGGAATTTCAGGCGGAATTGATTCGGCGTTAACTTCAACATTGTGCGCTTTAACCGGCAAAAAATTAATTTGCTTGAATATGCCTATCAAGCAACAAAAAAATGAATTCGACCGCGGCAGTGCGCACGTAAACTGGTTAAAAAATAAATTTCCAAATGTTACGAGTGCCGAAGTTGATCTTACGCCTTTGTTTGAAAAATTTGAAAACACCATCGATACTACTATTCAGGATTTTTTAACGATGGCAAACACCCGCGCACGGTTTCGAATGACGACCTTGTACGCGTATGCAGGCCATTATAAATTACTTGTAGCTGGCACCGGAAATAAAATTGAAGATTTTGGAATAGGTTTTTTCACCAAGTACGGCGATGGTGGCGTTGATGTGAGTCCGATTGCAGAATTATTAAAATCGGAAGTGTATTCGCTTGCCGCCGAAGTTGGAATCATTAATGAAATTTTGGAAGCTCGCCCCACCGATGGTTTATTCGCCGATGGAAGAACGGATCAAGACCAGATTGGAGCAAGCTACGACGATTTGGAATGGGCTATGAACTATGTAACTAAAAATGAAGAATATAATTTAAATGATACCCAAAAAAATGTGTTGCAAATTTATAAATCAAGGCATGCGGCAAATCTTCATAAAATGGAACCGATACCCGTTTGCAAAATACCCGAACATTTTTTAATTTAAATGTTTGTATGGAAAAACGAACTTGTATTGAATGTGGCGAAAGTTTTAATGGCCGCGCCGATAAAAAATTTTGCAGCGATATGTGCCGCAATTCCTATAACAATAAATTAAACAGCGATACTAATAATTACGTTCGCACCATAAATAATATTTTGCGTAAAAACCGGCGCATTATGCAGGATTTACTACCTGAAGAAACCGCCAAAGTATCGCATCAAAAGTTAACCGACAAAGGTTTTAATTTCAATCATTATACCGGTGTAATTACAACAAAAACTGGTAAGGGATATGTTTTTTGTTACGAGTACGGCTACTTACCAATTGAAAACAATTATTTTTTATTGGTAAAACGTAAACCTGAGAGTTAAGTAAGATTCACTCGCTGAGTTAAAATATTAATAAAACCAATGCCTTACAAAGGTTTTACTTATTTAGAGCGCATGGTATTTTGAAGTAATCGCAGAAAACCATTGCGCCCATTATTAGCAAACTAACATTGGTTTTATACGAACATTTGACTAGAGACGCGACCTTTTAAAAATAACGATAGAAATCAACGTGCTTTTTGAGCGAAAGCAAGCCCGATAGCGAGGCGCAGAGCCTGTGGGCAAGCAAACGAGCGACTTGGCTTGCGAAGCCAAAACGCACGGCAGATTTCAAGTTATTTTTAAACAGTCTTGATTTTTGGTTCTTTTGATCAAGCAAAAGAACGTAAAAAAACATTGACTTTTTGAGTGAACCCTAAATAATAAATGAGCGTACGCTTATTGTTCTGTTATTTACAAAGGCGGTACGCACCAATAAAATTTTAAGACTTATCTTTTATTAGTGCTATATGTTTTATACGAATGCGCGGTATTAAAATGTAAAACCCCCAACAAGTGCGTTGGGGTTTTTGTGTTAAAGTCCTCACTCCCGGCCCTTCTCCAAAGGAGCGAAGGGAAATGAAATTTATGTTTGGATTTTTAGTTGAAACTAACTTTTTATTCCCTCACCATTTTTTTACTTTCAATTACTTTACCATCCGCGATAAGCGTATAATGGTATAAACCGCTGCTTAGGTCGCTGGCAAAAACATTTACTTTTCCTTTACCGCGTGTTTTAATATCAACCGTTTGGATGATTTGTCCTAAGGCGTTATAAAAAATAATCTGTGCTTTGCCAACGCTTACCGGAACATTGTAAGTAATGGTTGTTTGTTCAGCAAATGGATTAGGCACGTTTTGATCCAACACAATAACATCCTTATCGCTGAGTTCAACATCAACTTGGTTTTTGGTTGGTGTTGCCACGCGGCCGGTTGCATTTGAGCAACAACCATTTATTTGGTTGGTTAACGCTGCAATTTGATCCTGAACTTTAGCGTTAATGCTATCCTGTTTCAATAATTTATTTTTTAAACTATCAATGGTAAATTGTTGCTCCTGCACCGAGCGCACTAATAAGGCTGACATTGCTTTATAGTTTACTGTTTTTAAAATTTTTGCAGGATTTACAATATTGCCAAGGCTATCTAACTTTGCGGGAACCCTAACCGTATCAACAAGCTCCGGATATACCGTTTGCAATTGCTGTGCTATAAAACCATAATCTAAATTAGATTTAAAGGAAATTTGCGGAACAGCTGTATTAGTAAAATTGTAAGAAACCGGGTTAAGTGTTTTAATTTTAGCTAAAGCATTAAACGAATTTACGTTGGTTTTAACCTGTTGATCACTTAAGCCCGATTTATCAAATTGCGTTTGTAAATTACTTTGTTTTTTATTAAGTTCCTGTATTGCACTTATCGTAATGGGTATTAAACCTGTGTAGTTTAATGCTTTTACAGCTACCGATGGGCTTTTAACAGCTCCAAGTGTATCGTATTCGGCAGGAATTATAACATCTTTTACTAATTTCGGAATAATAGCAGATACCTCCTGTGCAATTAATCCGTAAGTTTTAGCAACATCAACATTCAACTGTGGTGCATAGCTGTTATTTAAATTAAAAGTTACGGGGCGTAGTTTTGCCATCAGACTGAGTGGATCGGCAACTGTTACAACATTTTGCTTTAAATTTTTATCGGAAAATACCAAGCCGGGGCCAGGTGAAACACCCGTACCGTTAATAAATACATTTGAGTTAAAATAACCAGCCCAATTGTTTGGTCCTATTGGTGCTGTAGCATAAATACCAAAATTTTGAAAGATTCCACCAGTAGCCGAAAAATTGCCACCGATATTACCATTAGCACCGCCAAATGCAGCGCCGCCAACGCCCACATTGTTAATATGAGCGTTGGTTGCTCTAAACAACCCACCTGTATTTGATAATAAACTTGTGCCTGTAACATTACTAATGCCCGCAACACCAACATAACCCACCGAATTATTATCGGTGCCTGTATTGCGAAATGCTCCTGCTATTTTTGCTCCGCCAAAACCTGTAGTATTTTCTACTTGCAGTTTTGCTGCGGGTATGCAACCTGCTACTCCTATGCCAACCCTATCGCCGGTTAAACTGTTGCCAGTAAACATAAAATTGTTTCCGCCCATTGGGATTTCCCAACTGGCGGTTAACGGATTGGAAGCGCTGCCGCACACATTACCAAGTGTTGGGGCAGCAATTGGCGTTGTCAACACAATGTCGCCATCGCCATCAACCGTTAAAACCTTAGTGCTGTTAACACCGTTTAAACCATTAGCTATAACAGGTGATGAAGCAGTTAATTTTGTAAAACGCATACCGCTGGCATCTACGCTACCGTATTGTGGGTTTTTACTATTAGCGCTAACTTCAAAAGTATTTCCTGTACCACAAAATGGCAATACGGGTTGTCCGCCAACGCCAACACCACCGGTTTCGTTATTTAGGGAAGCTATCCAAAAATTATTGTTACGGTTTGCAACAATTCTGTCGGTTGAGAATTGTGAAGCCACAATGCCCGCAAAGTTGGGAATACCGCCAATATTACAAGGCACGCCTAATTGAACAACGCCATTCGAAATAGAAATGCCATTGTTGGCCTATCCCATCGCATCGGTTAACACTACATCTCCGTTTCCATCAACCGTTAAAACTTTAGAGCTATTTACGCCATTTGTACCATTTGGTATGGTTGTTTTAGCGCTCGTTAATGACGTAAACCTAAGACCACTGGACCCTGTAGCTGCAAGTGGATTATAGGCGTAATTTTGCTGTGCTTGAATTTCAACGGTATTGAGAGGATTTATTTTATGAAATCCAAAACCCTTTCCTTGAAAAGCAGCAGGGTTGTTGCTTCGCGTATTAAGGTACAAATTTCCTGCGTTTGTTGTCTGAAATTCTGAAAAAATACCTTGGGTAACAATCGGGTTATAATTATACGATATCCTAAACTGCGGAGCGTTATCATTGGCTCCGGTTGCAGGATTTATGTCAAGTAATTCAAGCCGACGCACTGGTTGCGTATTAGCACCAAAGGCTCGAAAATTACCAAAACCATTGCCACCATTGGGTGCAAATCTTGCAACTTCGGCGTTGATGCCCGTGTGATGGAAACGTAAAACATCGGTCCGGCGCCACCGG
>JAYTBK010000483.1:0-6479 GCA_043737035.1 Bacteroidota bacterium
ATCAAAAGGAACCCGATCACGAATATAAGATGGTTCTCTTCCATTAATTTCATCAACTTTTACTAAGGGAAAAAATTTTTCTCCATCTTTTGGTGGCCTGATTCCGCCACGCACAACATCGCCTGTTTTTAAGCCAAATAATTTTATTTGTGATTGCGATACATAAATATCATCGGGTGAACCTAAATAATTATAATCCGAACTTCTTAAAAAACCGTAACCATCGGGCATCATTTCTAATACGCCTTCGCCAATGGCAATCCCGTCAAAATTATAATAAACTTTTTCGGTTTTAGGAATTTGTTTTTCGTGGTCTTTATTGTCATGGTTTTCCATGCCATCGGGCGTTTGAGGCTTTTCTTCAGTTTCAATATTTATGGCAAAATCGTTATTAACTACGGGCCTATCTTCATGCTGTTCGTTATTTTTATGGTCGTGCCTTAAATTTTGGTTTTGGTGTTTTTGATTTTGATGTTGTGGCTTGTTAGGTTGTGGCTTTGCAATTTCTTCTGCACGTACAAACTTTGGCGTTTCTTCTTCTACTTTTTCGGCATCAGCTTTATCAACGTTAATAGGAGATTCAATGTGTTGCACTGTCGGTTCAGCTTTTATATTCGGGAAATCGCCGTAAGGATTTTTTTCGTTGTTATGGCCCGCATCCGCAGTTTTATGTATGCGTGGCTTTTTCACTTTGGGTTCTGCAATAGGTTTTTCTATTACGGTTTCAATTGCATCAACGGTTTCGGCACCAGCATTTTCTTTTTTAGTATACTGTGTTACTAGTTTTTTTGCAAGTTCGGGTTCAAGCATTTGTGCGTCAACAATCTTTAAAACCATGTCGGCTTTAGTGAGTCCTTTAACGTCAATTTTAAAATGTTTACAAATGTCTTTTAGCTGAGCTAAAGCCCTGCCGGTTAAATCTAATGCTTCAAACATAGTTATGCTTAATAAGGGAATGGATAATAAAAAAGAATGTTTCTAAAACGTATTTTGCGATTATTTTTGTACCACAGGAAAAATGTAGTCATCTTTACGACACTGCAAGTATAAGCATAAATTTTATATAACAAAATAAAGTGCAATTTTTTTTTAAAGTAATCTTAATGGCATTCATTTGTTAATTTATTTTTGGGCTGTGTGTTCAAATTTTCAAACTTCTATTTTATCTTAACAATTTACTTACACTAAACTTAAATGGGCAAATTTTTAATAATTGGTTTGGGAAATATTGGTAATGAATACGTTGATACGCGACATAACATTGGGTTTAAAATACTCGATCATCTTGCATCTGAAAATAACTTAACGTTTAAATCTGATAGATTAGCAGATGTAGCGGAACTCAAATACAAAGGCAAACAGCTACTATTAATTAAACCAACTACTTATATGAACTTAAGTGGAAAAGCAATGCATTACTGGATGCAAGCCGAAAAAATTGCGCCCGAAAATTGTTTAGTTATCGTTGACGAGCTTGCACTGCCTTTTGGCAAAATTCGTGTAGGCCCGAAAGGCAGCGACGGCGGACACAATGGTTTAAAAAACATTCAGGAAATTTTAGGAACAAATATTTACCCGCGATTGCGTTTTGGAATTAGCAACGAATTTGGTAAAGGCAGCCAGGTTAATTATGTTTTAGGAAAATGGGATACAGATGAAATAGTAACGTTAAACGAACGCGTAAAAATTGCAGCCGATGCTGTTAAAGCATTTTCTTTTATTGGCTTAGCGCGTTGTATGAATGAGTTCAACACAAAATAGTTAATCACAACTCTTACTCAAGTTGTTGTTAAATTTCATAACGGGCCAACGGTATTATTTCTAGGCCGCAAAATTGTTTTTTTAAAAATTTGTAGTACCCCGTTATTGCAATCATGGCAGCATTATCGGTGCAATATTCAAAAGGCGAAATATAAGTTCGCCAATTATTTTTTATGCCCATTAACTTCAATTGTTCTCTTAATTCAGAATTTGCGGAAACTCCGCCGGCAATGGCAATGTGTTTTATATTCGTTTCAACTGCAACCGCTTCCAGATTTTTTAAAAGGTATGTTATTAAATGATTTTGGTAGGAAGCGCAAATATCGGCCAAGTTTTCAGAAACGAAATTATGGTTACGTGCTACTTGTTCCTGTATAAAGTAGAGAAACGAAGTTTTTATTCCGCTAAAACTATAGTTATGATTTTTAAGTTTTGGAAATGGAAATTTAAAACGCTGAGCATTCCCGGTTTGCGCATATTTATCAATGAGTGGCCCTCCCGGGTAAGGTAAATTTAAAATTTTTGCCGCTTTATCAAACGCTTCGCCAACCGCGTCGTCTTCGGTTTGCGCCAACAATTCAAAATTTAAATGGTTGGTAACTTTGATAATTTGTGTATGCCCACCGCTTGCTGTTAAACATAAAAATGGGAAGGTTGGTACTTTAGGCGAGTCATTCAAACGCTCAGTGGTTTCATTTTTGTTTGCGACACTTACTAAATTTTGAACATTGCTCTCACTAACATCTGCCAAAATAAAATGTGATAAAATATGTCCCTGCATATGGTTTACTTCAATAAGCGGTAAATCCAATGCAAGTGATAATGATTTTGCAACCGATAAACCAACCAACAAACTGCCGTTAAGTCCTGGCCCTCGAGTTACCGCGATAGCGCTTAACACAGCTAATTTTACTTTAGCATTTTTTAACGCCGCATCAATAACAGGAATTATATTTTTTTGATGATCACGGCTCGCAAGTTCTGGTACTACGCCGCCGTATTGTTGGTGTACAGTTTGGTTTGCGGTTACATTTGATAAAACAAAATTATTTTTTAATACAGCGCACGAGGTATCATCACAGCTCGATTCGATGGCTAAAATGAAAATATCCTCACTAATATTCATTATTTTTATATTCTATGAATTTCCTTGGCAAAATTACAAGAATATTAGGAAAAACAACTTTGTTTTTAATAGTGTTCATTGCCCTTTTTGTTGGAGTTTTGTTCCTTGCGCTTCAAACTGAAACTTTTCAAACGTGGGCTGCAAAAAGCGCAACAGCTTATTTAAGCAGTGAACTTGGCACCCGGGTAGAAATTGGTAAGTTGAAATTTACCTTCGCAAAAAATATTACGCTCGAAAATATTTTTTTAGAAGATAAGCATCATGATACCATTGTAAGCGGACAAAGTATTACAATTAATGTAAAAAAATTCGATTACAAACATTATTTATTGAGTCTTGATGAAGCTACCTTAAATAATGTACAAGTTAAGCTCGTAAAATATAAGGGCGAACCCGATTGGAATTTCCAGTTTCTCGCGGATTATTTTGATTCGGGTCCGCAAACAAAAAAAGATACTGCAACTTCGCCATGGAAAATTACTTATGGTGCACTCTCGTTTAAAAATGTTGATTTTACGTACCGTTTAATGCGCGATACTGATAAGGTTGTACGTAACATTAATTATAACAACATTCATGTATCAAAAGTATATGGTAAAATATCAGACATTGAAATTCGCCACGATACTATTTTTGCAAAGGTAAATCATTTTAATGCCGCAGAACAATGTGGTATCGTAGTTAAAAATTTAAACGCTAAAGTAGTTTTAGCCTCAACGTTTTTGCAATGTGATAACTTAACGCTATTAACTGCAAACAGCATTGTAAAAGGAAGGTTCTCATTTTCTTATTCAACTTGGGAAGATTATCTTGATTTTATAAACAAGGTATACATCAAAGGTAATCTGCAGGATAGCACGTTAATAAATTTTAAAGATATTGCCTATTTTGCCGAAGAGCTAAACGATTTTCATGAGGTAGTTTTCATTAAAGGGAAAGTGCGTGGTTATGTAAATGATTTAAGTTGTACCGGAATTGATTTTAAATACAAAGATGAAACACGTTTTATTGGCGATGTAAGTATTAGCGGGTTACCCGATATGGATAAAAGTTTTATTCATTTCGATGCGAAGAAATTATCCACTTCAATTGCCGATATCGAGAAATGCCCGATACCTCCTTTTAATAAACCAACCTTTTTAAAACTTCCCAACGAACTTAAAAGTTTGGGCACGATTACCTACAATGGAAAGTTTGATGGTTTTATAAATAATTTTGCAACCTATGGAACTTTTAAAACAAATATTGGCACCGTTAAAACCGACATTCAAGTAAATAGCATTTCGCCCACCCAGCCAGTAAAATACGCCGGCTCATTAAGCACTACCAATTTTAATTTTTCAAAATTATTTACCAGTAATAAAAGTATCGGCCCCATTACGCTTAACGCCAAAATAAAAGGTAAAGGACTTACCTTGGAGGAGCTTGATACCGAGCTCAACGGAAACGTACAATCAATCACCTATAATAATTACAGATATAATAATTTAAGTGTGAATGGAATTATTAAAAACAAAATTTTTTCGGGTGATTTAGTGAGTAAGGATTCAAGTGCTAATTTTGATTTTAGAGGTATTGTTGATTTTACAAATAAAATTCCAAAGGTAGATGTAGTGTCTAACATTTATAATTTTGATTTGCAAAAAACAAATTTCTCTACCTCACAACTGAAAGGTCGTGTATCATCACAACTTGCAATAAAATTAAACGGCGATAATATTGACAACCTTTCCGGTGCAATAAAGCTTAACAATACTATTTATATTTCCGATAAAAAAAAGTATGAAGTAAAAAATTTCAACCTTATCGTCGATCAGCAAAATTCTTTAAAAATTATTCAGCTAACGTCAAGCATTGCCGACGCGCAACTCACCGGCCGTTATAAATTGAGCACCTTGCCCGATGCATTTACTCAGTATTTGAATACTTATTTTCCAACTTTTTTCAAATCGAATACGCGTTACATATTTAGTGATAAAGCTGATTTTTCCCTCAGGATTAAAAACTTCGACGTAATAAATGAGTTATTTATAAAAGATTTAAAAGTAAGCGCCAATACCACTGTTGATTGTGCTTTTGATGCTTCTATAAATTATTTATACCTTAAAACAACGGCGGGTTTAATTGAGTATTCCGGCCTTAAATTCCGTGAAAACAACATTTCCATTAACTCTTTAGTTAACGGGGTTAATATAAATTATCATTCGGCTTTGATAAATGTATCAGATAGTTTTGCCTTTAAAAATCCTGTAATAAATATTGTGGCAAATGATAAAAATTCGACGTTTAACGTTGGCTGGAACAATAATACCACGCCCAAAAATAATGGAGAACTTGCCGGTAACATTACTTTTGGCAATTCGGTTGCAGCAATCGATCTCAATTCTGTAAAAATTACAGTTGCTGATAGCGCGTGGCAGCTTGTAAAACAAAATAGCATTACCATTGATACATCTTTTTTTGTCACCGTTAAGCCGATAACTTTTTACAACCAAAACCAACTCATTACACTCGATGGTAAATTATCGGCAGATAGCACCGAGAAGTTTGATGTATTCATTCAAAATTTTAAACTCAACCAATTCAATGGTATTTTAGCCGATGCCCAGGTTCAATTAAATGGAATGCTTACCGGAAATACAAGTATATATGGCGTATTTGGTAAAAAAATAATAAGTAGCGACTTTAATTTTAATGATTTGATGCTGAACAATAAACTCATTGGTAATGCCGAAGTAAAAAGCACTTATGATCCTATAAAAGAGATAGTAAAAGTTAACGGCTTTTCCGCCTTCGCGAAAGATTTCGACGGCAACTTATTAAAAAATATTGAGTTTGAAGGTTTTTATTTCCCGAGGCTCGAAAAAGATAATCTTGATATAACGTTTAAGGCCGAACCTTTCGACGTTTCACTTTTACAACCCTATCTTAAAGATATCTTAACGATAAAAGTTGGTTATTTAAATGGTCATGGGCGCGTTACCGGCACGCCTGCTGACCCCCAAATTACAGCAAAACTTAAATTTTTTAAGTGTGTTATGCTCATCGATTATTTAAATGTGCAGTACAACGTAAGTGGTAACGTTGATATTTACCCGCAACAAATAAATTTTGAAAATGTAGAGATCAGAGATAAGTACGGTAACGTAGGTTCGGTATATGGTAACATTTTCCATAAAAATTTTAAGGATATCCGAATAGATTTTGACATCAACACCAACAAGTTAATGCTACTTAACACAAGTGCCGCAAATAATCAGGATTTTTATGGAACAGCTTATGCTTCGGGTAACGCCGGTATATACGGTTTTTTAGATGATATAAAAATGGAACTCAATATGAAAACTTCGGGCGGTACACGTTTTTACATTCCATTAGATAACCCCGCGGAAATAAGTAATAATGAGTTTATAAGGTTTATTACAAAAGATACCATAAAAGTTGCCAAACTGTCGGGAGGCGCGGGATTTTCGCTCGATTTTATTTTGGAAGCAACGCCCGATGCCGAAGTACAATTAATATTTGATGAAAAATCGGGAGATATAATTAAAGCTCGAGGCGAGGGCAACCTTAACATGAATATAAACTCAAA
>JAYTBK010000484.1:0-6477 GCA_043737035.1 Bacteroidota bacterium
GAAAGGCCGGCCGAGGGTGTCCAACTATAAGTTGTGCCACCTGCAGCCTGTAAGTTAACGGTTTGATTGGCACATTTTGTTAACGGGCCATTAACTGAAACTGGGCCGACAGGTGCGACAATTGTTTTGATAATGGAATCGCGGCAACCAAAACCGGTTTTAGATAGTAATTTTACGGTATACGTGCCCGCCGCGTTAAACGCATTGGTGAAGGTTTGTGCGGTAGAAACCAACACCGAGTTAATATACCAGTAAACAGGAGTTGTAAGCGGGTTGGTTTGGTTGATGAAACTAATAATGTTAGAACAGGTATCAACTGATACGGTATAGTTTGAAACGGGAATTGGATCCACCGTAATGGTTACTCTCGCGGTATCGTACAAATTGTTACAAATAGAAGTTCTTACGTATAACGCAGCGGTGTAAGTGCCGGGTGCGGTAAACGTTTTGACGGGAGAAAAAACAAGTGAGGTTGTGTCGTTATTGCCAAAATTCCAAAGATACGCATGGCCTGGCGTACTGGTATTATTAAATGAAACAGTGAGGGGTACACATCCTCCAAGTGTACTTGTGGTGATACTCGCAGAAGCCGAATTTAGCTGAAAATCCATTTTAAAAACGCCGTTATTGCAGTTGTTGTTATCGGTATTGTGGTTAGGGTTTCCCGGTGTACCGGGCCAAGCACCGGGCGTAACTGGAAAATCATCATAGCCGCCGCATCCTGCACAAACAGATTGATAAACAATTCCATTTTTATCAAAGCGGCTTGTGCCGCCATCCGTGTGTTCTTGGCTTTGTGCTCCACCAAAATAAGTACCATATAAAATATTAATCATATTAGGTGAAAGCACCATTAAATAAAAATTAAACCCATCGGTACCCGGTTGTATGGCATTGCCGGTAATGGCCATTCCATTGGTAGCGTTACCCGTTAATATGTTTCCACCCCACCCCGATACATAAATGTTTCCCGCACAGTCAACCGAAAACGCCGATGGGGAAATATTAATGTTACCCGTGCCGTTTCCAAACACTGTACTTGCGGTTAAATTATTTAACTGATGGGTGTATTTTTGGATGAACTGGCCGCTATTGGCATTTGAGTAAACGCCGGGCGAGACCGGAATTGGGCCTAACGACTGGCCGAAAATATAGACGTTTTGTTGATTATCAAGCTGAACGAAATAACTTTGATCATACACTGTAGTGCCTACAAAAGTAGAATGCATCACATAAGCCCCAGTGTTTTTTATCTTACATAAAAATCCATCGGCAATACCTCCTTGGTAAGATGTACGGAAACTTCCGGTTGTAGTGCTAAAATCCGGGCTGCAAGTTCCTCCTGTTATGTAGACATTTAGGCTATCGTCTAATGCAAGCGCATTACCGCAGTCATTGCTACTTCCCCCAATGTATGTACTAAAATATAAATTGTTGAGGTTGGTGTTGAATTTAAATAAAACGGCGTCCTGTTTCCCTCCAAGAGTATTGTCGATGGCATTTACTGTAGGAAAATTAGTTGAGCGGGAACTGCTTACAATATAAATATCGCCGACACTATCAGTTTGGATTTCTCCTCGATACTGATCACCGTAATTATATTGTAAGGAATCTATGTAATATTCATTAACAGTACCCGTACCAACTGCGAAAGTAGTATAGTGGTTAACGTGGTTAACGCCGTCATTACCAGTGCCACCAATGTAAGTGGAGGATTGTAATGTTGCGCCGGTAGAATTGAATTTACTTACATAAATATCTGTTCCGTTCACGAATTTGGTACCGTTTTGTACAAATTCTAATAAGCTTCCGCCATTAAAGGTATTGTCGTAGCAACCCGTTGATGTTGGAAAATTAGTTGAGCTGGTAACCCCATACAAACACAAACTGCCAAACTTATCTACGACTAGGCTTGAAACAATTTCAGCTTGATTACCTCCGAGATATGTGGAATATTTTAAAAATGTGCCGGCAGAATCATATTTGGTAATTACTACATCTGTTATGCCATTTGCCACCCCATTATTAAATGAAACATCATAAGCGCCTGTAGTTGTAGGATATCCCACATTAAATACGGTGCCGCCCGAATATAAATTACCGCGTTTATCATACGTTGCCGTCATCCCAAAATTGTCAGCAGTACTTCCACTTTGTGCGGCAAAAACCAATAAAGGATCAATGATAAGTTTTTCGTTTAGGTTGTAGCTTTTTAATAATTTAAACGAAACGGTGTTATTTTTTAAAATATATTTTGATGGAATAATAACCGTATCACCCTTTATAATCTGGTAAACCAATGGTTTTTGTTCAATCATATCTTTAACAGAAGTAGTAATATGCAATTCCCCTTCAATGAGCTTAATTTTATCTACACCATCATATCGAATCTTAATATCAGTAGGATCACCGCCCGGACTCACCACGAAATTATATTTTATAGCGTTTTTCTTACCGAAATATTCGGCATTAATATTTGGATATAAATTTACAAGGGAAATGTTTTTATAGTTATGAACGTTTGAAGCCCAGCTTTTTTCGTCATTGCCGATGTAATAGTTTGCGTAATCGACAGTTTGCTGTTCAGCATTAAACCCCGGCTGTACATTTGCGCCAATAAAAGTTACTGAATAGGAATGAAATTTTAGTTTGTCACTTAGCAACTTGCCCAGATGCCTTAACCGATAGGCATCCTTATCATAAAAATGAAAAGTGAGCTTGCCATTTTTTTCTACAAACAACGCGCCACCATCAAGCTGCGCCCTATAGGCAATGTTATCGTCCCACTGGTTTTTGTTTTCGGTAAATTTTACTAATGAATTTTGATTTATTTTCGGAGTTTTAACGGTTTGAGCATAACAAACAACTCCGAGGCTTAAGCAAAATAATATAAATCTTATTTTCTTCACTATAGTAAATATAATAAAAAAACCCCAATTTAAAAAATTGAGGTTCTTTTTACATTTTTTTGTAAATTATCTAAGTGTGCCGTTTTTGTCGGCGTCTTTGGTTTGCTTAATAATCTGGAAAGTTTGATAAATGAGCAGAAATAATATAATGCTCCACAAAATAAAATTGGGGATATGTCCCAATTGTTTCATGCCCCTAAAAACCCATTGAGAAAAATCGCCAATCGCGTAGAAAACATCTGTCATTGTAATCATTAAAGAAGTCATATTGATCTTATTTTGTAAGTTTACTGCACAAAAATAATCTATTTTTTCAATATAAAAAACGTTTTAGCTTAAAAGATGATCGTTGGCCCGTTAAAAAACAACATACAGCTATCCGTTATATTGTTATCGGTAATTTGCTTGGCGTTATGGATTAACACAGTTGCGTTTTCTCCGGCCGTTACCAGCAACTACTTATTAACCGGCGATGTTTTATTTGATTTTATTTTTGCAAAACGTTTCCCTGTTTTAATGCTTCATATTTTTTCAGGATTAGTTGTTTTTCTAAGCGCAGTGTTGTTAAACTTCATTACCATACATCAAGAAATTACCTCTAAAAATAATTTTCTTCCGGCGTTTTTTTATATTTTAATTTCATTTACTTCTGCAAGTACTGCGCCCATGAAACCCATACTTACAGCAAATATGTTTTTACTGGCGTCGGTATATTTTACATTAAACACATACCGGCAAGAACACGCTTTGCCGCAATTTTTTAACGCAGGTTTCTGTTTAGGCATCGCAACTTTTTTTTATATTCATTACATTATTCTGTTTCCGCTTTTATTTATTTCTCTTGGTATTTTACGAGCATTTAACTGGCGCGAATGGGTAATTACCATGTTGGGAATTGTAACGCCTTTATATGCATTTATTTGTCTTTGCTACCTTTCATCAAAACCGGTGTTCTTTTTTTATGATAAAATGATTTATTTAACCAATTTTCAGATGCCCATAATTTCGGAGTTTTACATTCCTATTTTAGTAATAAGTATTGTGCTTTTTGCCTTTGCCTTGTTCAACTATATCACTAAAGGTTTTGGAGGAAAAGTAAAAACACAAAAAGCGCGTTATATGTTACTTTGGTTGCTTGCACTCTGCATTTCTATAATTTTTTTTGAACCCCAGAGCGATGTAATTCTACTAGTTGGGATAATTCCGTTGAGCATAATTTTAGGTGATTACCTTGCGGAAATAAAACAACTTAAAATTGCAAACACGCTTTTAGTTTTATTTATAGGAGCATTTATTATCCAGTATTTTCATTTGCTTAGGCTAATTTAAGTGTTTATAAAAATTAATTTACTTATGGTCGTTTTTTATAATTTTGCTATTATTAAAATGCGTTTACTATGAAATTTGGAGTAGTTGTTTTTCCGGGATCAAATTGTGATGAAGACATTGTTTATGTTTTAAGGGGTTTATTAAAACAGGAAACTGTGAAATTATGGCATAAAAATAATGACCTTGAAGGTTGTACGCATATAATATTGCCAGGCGGATTTTCGTACGGAGATTACTTACGAAGCGGCGCTATAGCAAGGTTTTCCCCAATTATGGAAAGCGTAATGACACATGCGCAACAAGGTGGTTTTGTTTTTGGCGTATGTAATGGTTTTCAAATTTTATGTGAAAGCGGCTTATTGCCCGGTGCTTTATTACACAATAATTCACGCAAATTTATTTGCAAAAATGTATTTATTAAGGTTGTAAATGCTCAAACCACTTTAACGGCTTCAATACAATCAGGGGCATTAAAAATACCAATTGCTCATGGCGAAGGAAAATATTTTGCCGATGAAAAAACCCTCGAATCCTTACACACAAACGGGCAGATATTATTTAAATATTGTAATGAGAGTGGTGAGTTTACTGAAGAAAGTAACCCTAATGGTGCAATTCAAAATATTGCGGGCATTTGTAACGCAGCTAAAAATGTTTTTGGCATGATGCCGCATCCCGAACGCGCGTCCGACAATTTACTTGGCAATACAGATGGTCTCGCTTTGTTTGAAAGTATTTTAAAAACCTCGCTTGTAAAAGTTTAACAAAATGTAAAAACTAAATAGAGTTTTTCCTTGTGAGTTTACCAGTATTTTTTATACCCTTTTTTAGGTATATAGGTTGAAATTGTTTTTATTTACTTTTAGTATAAATATGAGCACACTTGACAATCTAAAAAAAGGCCAAACGGCAATCATCAAAACATTTAAAGATTCGTTTTTATCATTAAAACTGGTTGAAATGGGTTGCCTTCCGGGAGAGAAAGTAAAATTATCATATGTTGCGCCAATGGGCGATCCTATTGCAATCGAAATATCCGGCTACACACTAAGCTTACGAAAACAGGAAGCATCGACGGTTGTTATTACGGTTAATCCCGAAAATCAAAATTAATTTTTTTGACCTTTAAAGTGCCCAATATTTCTGTTGCTTTAATTGGCAATCCTAACAGCGGCAAATCCACTTTATTTAATGCTCTTACAGGTTTAAATCAAAAAACCGGTAATTACCCGGGCGTTACTGTTGATAAGCATTATGGTAATTTTAAAATAAACGAAACCCGCGTAAAAATAACTGATCTTCCGGGCACTTATAGTTTATATCCAAAATCCATTGATGAACGTGTAGCGTGTAAAAGCCTTATTGATCCGAACGAATGGATCGACGTTATCGTAATTGTTGTTGACGCATCCAATTTAAAACGCCATTTACTTTTAGCTACGCAAATTATTGATCTTAAAAAACCGTGTGTTTTGGTTTTAAATATGATTGACGAAGCTGAAAAAAATAACATAACTATTTATATTGCCGAGTTGCAGAAATTATTAGGAGTTAAAGTTATAACGCTTAATTCCCGAAACAAAAATGGTATAGAAAGTTTAAAAACGGCTATCATAGAAGCAGTTGCATCGGATACTGTTTTTTATAATTTTGAGAAGCTAAAAACACTGCTTCCATCGGCCAAAACTTACGATGAGATTATTAAACTTCAGTTCACAAACCACACCGACGAGCAAACACGAAAAGCAATAAGCGATTTTGAGATGGCCGATAATATACACCGCTTTTCAACATTAAATTATATTGTGGCAAAATGTGTTAAGCAACCACAGCAGCTCGATAAAAGCGTGAGTCAGAAACTCGATCGATTTTTCACCCATAAATATTTCGGGTTTATTTTTTTCCTTACTATTTTATTTATTGTTTTTCAATTTATTTTTTTTATTGCCGAATATCCTATGGCATGGATAGAAAATTTCTTTCTAACGTTAATGAGTTTCACCACCAATCACCTGCCTGTAGGCCAATTAAGTGATTTACTTGTAAACGGCGTGCTTGCCGGACTCAGTGGCATCGCTATATTTATTCCTCAAATTGCTTTATTGTTTTTCTTTATTGCTATACTTGAAGATACCGGTTATATGGCACGCGCCAGTTTTATACTCGATAAATTGATGCGACGATTCGGACTTAATGGCAAATCAGTTATTCCGATGATGAGTAGCATCGCCTGTGCTGT
>JAYTBK010000485.1:0-2557 GCA_043737035.1 Bacteroidota bacterium
AAATTAAAATAATTAAAAAAGCGAGTATTCCGTCGCCAGCGTGCGTTATATATTTAAAGAAAAAATCAATGTAAATATTACCAACATATCGATTAACGTATTCATGTATCTGCACCTTGCCGTTGGTTAATAAAATGTAACCCAACACAACCAACAAAACAAAATAGATGATAAGATAAACCCTGTTATGCCTTAAAAATAATTTCATAAAGTTATTTCTTTACGGGAGGCATAGGTGTTTTATTATTAGGCTGAATTGGCGGCAAAACTTTTATCGTTTGTTTAAAAGGTTTATCGCTTGCCGCGATTTCGCAAGACGTTATGATGCACTGTTTTATAACACGCATAATGCATTCCGTAGGCTGAACATAAATTTTCTTTAGTGTGCTATCGGGCATTGTAAACTGCATGTCCGTAGCAAAACTTTTAGGGCCTTCAAAAACAAACGGATCTTTAAAATAATCTTCCAAATGAATATCTTTGATGTGCAATTTATTGCCTAATACCATCGTATACAATTCAAATATAGCCCTTGTAATTTTTATTGAAATTTCGTTAAGTTTATTGTCATACCCAATTTTTACATTGCCAATTACTTTTGATTTATAACTGAATGGGCCAACCGCAACACGGGCATCACAAGTAAAGTCGCTGCTATCAGGCAATAAATTTATTTTAGGATTACTAATTATCCATGTGTACTCTCCATTTACCAGCAAAACTTCGTAGTTATTTTTACCACTAATTTCACCAATAACTGAAAATATTTTATTTACAGCTTTCTCATTTAAAATAAAAGAAAAGTCATTAAACGTTTGCGACTTAACCGAGAACCAAAAAATAACAGGAAATAAAAAAAGTTTTTTGACCGGCATGTTACAAATGTATTATTTTGCTTATTATTACAATAAGTAATTTCTCTTTTTTAACTTATTTAAAATGAATATACCCGCCAATAATCCGCAGTTAAAATCGTGGATAGAAACACCGCCTGAATCTGATTTCCCTATACAAAACTTGCCTTTTGGTGTGTACACCGATAATAAAATAAAACACCGGGCATGCACTGCAATCGGCGATTATATTGTTGATCTGTATGAATTATCACGCAAAGGCTTCCTTAATTCTCTATCGATAGAAAAAGAAATATTTGAAAACGAAAACCTGAACGAGCTCATAAAACTCGGCAAGGATCGAACACGCGCCCTCCGCGAAAAAATTTCGCAATTGTTGGAAAGTTCAAACAAAGAATTAAAAGAAGCTACCGAACTGTTTGATGTGATCTTTAAAAAACAAACCGCGGTAGAGATGTTAATGCCCGTGCATGTTGGCGACTACACTGATTTTTATAGTAGTATTGATCATGCAGTAAATATTGGCACGATGATACGAGATCCGAAAAATGCGCTAATGCCAAACTGGAAACATTTACCTGTTGGCTATCATGGCAGGGCAAGTAGTATTTGTGTAAGCGGCCATTCTTTTTACAGACCAAAAGGACAACAAAAACCGCCGGATAGTGAAATGCCGGTTTATGGTCCTACCAAACTACTCGATATTGAATTGGAGATGGCGTTTATTATTGGTAAAGAAACCAAAATGGGGCAAACCGTTAGTACGGAAAAAGCGGACGATTATATTTTTGGAATGGTGTTATTTAACGACTGGAGCGCCCGCGATATACAAACTTGGGAATATGTTCCTCTTGGTCCGTTTTTAGCAAAGAATTTCGCCAGTACAGTTTCAGCTTGGATTGTTACACTCGATGCCTTAGAGCCTTTTAGAACGGCCGGATATGTTCAGGAGCCAAAAGTCTTGCCATACCTCCAATATTCCGGTAACCGAAATTTGGATATAAAGCTCGATGTAATTTTGATTCCACAAAATGGTGATGAAAATTTAATATGTTCCTCAAACTACAAATTTATGTATTGGACAATGGAACAACAATTGGCACACCATACGGTTAACGGTTGCAATATAAACATAGGCGATATGATGGCAAGCGGAACTATAAGCGGACCGGAACCACATCAATATGGCAGCATGATGGAACTTACTTGGCGAGGAACAAAACCAATTACACTAAAAGACGGAAGTGAACGAAAGTTTGTAAACGATAATGATACGATTGTATTAAAAGGATATTGTGAAAAAAATGGCCTACGTGTTGGATTTGGTGAGTGCCGCGCAACGTTACTTCCTGCTTTATAAGTCACAAAATTTTTATCTTTTTTAAAAATCCAAAATCATCAGATTTTGGCGTACGGTATCTATGTAGAATTTCGTACGCATAGAATGTTTTAAAACATATTAAATACTGGCATTGTAATTTCTTATGTAATGGAAAATTTAAACTATTTATTATGGAAAACACATTGATCGGCAAAAAAGTTGCCATACTTGCTACCGACGGTTTCGAACAATCAGAATTACAGGAGCCACTTTTAGCTTTAACAAATGTTAAGGCCGAAGTTGATATTATTTCAATAAAAAAAGGTAAGATAAAGGCTTGGAAAGATAAGGATTGGAGCATTGAAGTTTCAGTTACAAAAAC
>JAYTBK010000486.1:0-6463 GCA_043737035.1 Bacteroidota bacterium
GCAACATGTATTAGATTATTTTTTTTTGTATTTTCAAAATAAGCTCTACCGCCCGCACCGCCATTTTCTTCGTTCATAAAAGCAACCGCTCTTATAGTGTGCCTTGGTTTAAATCCATTTTTTTTAAAGGCTGCCAGTACTTCAATACTTTGCACAACTCCTGCGCCGTCGTCGTGCGCGCCTTGTCCAAGATCCCAACTGTCAAGGTGGCCACCCACTAAAATAATTTCGTTGCTTTGCGATCCTTTAATTTCTCCAACAACATTAAACGACGGTTCATCGGGTAGCAACGCACAACTTGTTTTTAAAGTGAGTTGAAGGTTCGGGTTTTTTTTAAGTTGCAGAGATAATTTATCTGCGGCAGTATAACTCAACGCGCAACTTGCAATTTTGCTTTTAGATTCGCTTGTATCGTAGGCCATTGCACCGGTGTGCGGAAAATCATTATCGGTTGAACTCATACTGCGAACAATTGTAGCTATTGCTCCAAACTTTGCCGCCTTACTGGCTCCTGAGTATCGATACTTTACCTTCTCGCTGTAACAAGCCCCGGTATGCAATAAACGCTGATCGAAAAAAACATTATAAAAAACAATTTTTCCTTTAATAGTTGCTTCTCCTAGTTTTTCGAGCTCTTCAAAATTATTAACTTCAATAACTTGAGCAGTTAAACCTTTTTTAGGCGTTGCTGCAGAACCACCCAAGGCGCAAACCGAATAATTTATTTTTTGCTTATCTGTTTGGTCAACGCTGTAGCAGTTTTCTTTTGCACCGCGCACCCAATGCGGTACCATGCATGGCTGAAGGTAAACCGTATCTGCACCCGCTTCGTACATCGCCCGTTTTGCCCAAGCTACGGCTCTTTCAGCTTCAGGTGAGCCACTTAATCGGCCGCCAATTTTGGTGCTTAAATATTCTAAATTACTATAACAACGACTTTGAGTGAGATAGAAATCAAAAATCTTTTTAATCGTGATGCTATCTTCCTTAAAATTTTGAGCGGGAATTATGTTTAAAACAAAAAGAAAAGAAAGAAAATATATTTTACCCATATTTTGAAAATTAATACGGATTAAAAATACGCTTTATTAGCAATTAAATGGATGAGGTTTAAGTTTGCTTATTTTTAAAACGCCCTAATTAAAACTGCCCGGCTTCTATCAGTTTAATAGCGCGTTCAATCATAATATCTTCTCCTTCGGCATCGTAGGCGCTTTTCATATTGCTTCCAAAAAGCCGCGCCACACTTTGCCACATAAAAGCCTGAAAATTTCCGCGCAGTCCTTTTACAAGATCGTAGCTGGTGTTGCCAGTTTCCCGATCAATCAGTTTCAATAAAATACGGCCTTGCGTAATTGTCAAATCTTTAAGAGGTTCTTCAAATTCATCTTTCAATTGTTTTTCTATAACTTTCAAGTACGCTTTTTTAGTTTCTTCATTTGGCATTTTATCCATAATAGCATTGTACTCTTTTAATTTGGCAGCAGCCAAAATGGCGTAAGGATAAACTTTTTTGACGTTATATTTTGTACGCGACCAAGCCTCATATTGTTTTTTATTCTTATAAATATAATCGGCATATACATATACATCCTGAAAACGGATTGATGGAATTGTATCACCGTTATAAATTTCGCCCCACACACGGTATTGTATTTTACCTTTAGTTTCAGGCACTGTTTGTTCATCGGGCACTTGCGCATTAAAACGTAAAGTGAACAACAAAGAAAATAAAACAACAAATGTACTTTTGGTTAATACGTTATTTGAAAACGAAGTAGAACGTTTTTCAAAAAAATAATTTATCGAATTGGTGTTGTACATTTTCTACTTATACCTTAAACGAAAAACGCAATCCCTTGGTTACCCTTTAAACTAAACGCGGTTAACGCGCCATTTTGTTTTCTGGGGTATCGCTTGTTCGGGTTGGTTACTATTAGTCAAATGAGATGCCACAAATACGCCGAACAAAGCCGCAACTTCTTCTTCTTCTATCTTAGATTTATTTAACAATTCGGGTGTAAAATATTTTGGTATAAATCCGGTATCAAATTTTCCGGTAACAAAGGCTTCATGTTTTAAAACAAACGCGCAAAAATCTAACGTTGTTTCCACACCGGTAATTTCATAATCGGCAATGGCACGCAACATTTTTTCAATCGCTTCAGTTCTGTCTTTTCCATGCACTATTAATTTAGCAATCATTGGATCGTAATAAATAGGAATATTCATCCCTTCTTCAAAAGCATCGTCTACCCTTACCCCGGGCCCTGTAGGTACACGATATGTCTTTAATTTTCCGATATCAGGTAAAAAGTTATTTGCAGGATCTTCCGCGCAAACGCGTACTTCAATTGAATGTCCGTTTATTTTAAGATCATCCTGTGTGAATGATAATTTTTCTCCACGTGCAACTTTTATTTGTTCTTTAACCAAATCGAGCCCTGTAATAAATTCAGAAACCGGATGCTCAACCTGCAGGCGCGTATTCATTTCTAAAAAGTAAAAATTTAATTGATCATCTAATAAAAATTCTACCGTACCGGCACCACTATAATTACACGCTTTCGCTACATTAACCGCGCATTCGCCCATTGCTTTGCGCAGAACAGGTGTAAGTACTGATGAAGGCGCTTCTTCGATTAGTTTTTGATGACGGCGTTGTATGCTACATTCACGTTCAAATAAATACACACAATTGCCGTGGTTATCAGCCAATAATTGAATTTCAATATGCCGTGGGCCAGAGGCATAACGTTCAATAAAAACGGCGCCATTTCCAAATGCTGATATTGCTTCACTTATGGCCATTTTCATCTGCTCTTCAATCTCGCTTTCTTTTTCCACTAAACGCATTCCTTTTCCGCCGCCTCCTGCCGAAGCTTTAATTAATAAAGGAAATCCAATTTCTTTGGCAAGCTTTGTGGCTTCAGTCAAATCACTGATTGCACCTTCTGAACCGGGAATCATTGGAACATTATATTTTTTTGCAGTGGCTTTAGCGCTGAGTTTATCGCCCATCAAATCCATCGCTTCAGCACCCGGGCCAATAAAGATAATCCCCGCGTCAACTACCTTTCTTACAAACGCAGCGTTTTCCGATAAAAATCCGTATCCGGGATGAATAGCATCGACTTTAAATTGTTTGCAAATCTCAATAATCTTGTCTCCCAATAAATAAGATTGCGAACTTGGCGGTGGTCCAATACAAACTGCTTCATCTGCGTATCGCACAAAGGGTGCGTCCCTATCAGCTTCGCTAAAAATAGCTACAGTTTTAATATCCATTTCTTTGGCACTGCGCATAATTCGCAACGCTATTTCTCCGCGGTTAGCTATTAAAATTTTCTTCATTTACAGTTACATTAAGTGTGCGAATATACTATAATTTATTTTTTTGATTATTTGGCCAAGGCTTTATTGTTAATAGTTTGTGAATAGTAGGAATAGCGTTATAAAGCCTTTTTTCTAATATTTGTTAAAATACTAAAGTCCTCCACTATGAAAAAGTTCCTCGTTTTAATTATATCTATTCTTCTTTCATTTACATTTTCTGCTCAAAACAATTTTAATATTGGTGATTTACCAAACCAATTGATAAGGGAGCTTAATAAATTTAGGATGCTTAACGGCCTCGATACTTTTGAAGTAAATGAAATTTTAATTAATGCCGCCGCGATTGATGCAAAAAATATGGCCAAAACCCAACAGGCCAAGGTTGATCCTGAAAAAGTGAAGAAAAATTTAATTAAAGCCGGCGGTGCAAATAAGGGAGAGGAAGTAGCCATGTTTGCCCCGGTAAGTAAAGGCCGCGATAATTATACAACCGCGCAGGTGGCAAAAGTAATATGGACACGCTGGGAAAATAATAAAAAAGATAAGGCCGTACTGTTAAGTCCTCAATATATGATTATTGGAATAAAATGTATAATGAATAAAGATGAGAAAAAAGTTATTGTGACAGCTGTGTTTGGTGGGTACGACAGTTTTAATGCTGGTGCAAAAAAGAAAAAAGAATTAGCTGTGCCGTTTAATACAAAATCGAAAAAACTATTGTCGGCCGATCTTAAAGCATGTAAAAATTGCGATAAATGGAAAAATTACGATTTGTTACAACAAGGCTTGAAAGTAGAGAACGGAAAAATTTATTTGGAATATGCCAACATTAAAGATTTAAAGCGTTTGCTTAAAAAAACAAAAGATGGGCTTGCGGTTGATATTGTGCAGCGCGCGCAATACGAAAAAGCCGATTATAATATCGTAGATAATAATTTGCAGAGCAAAGGCATTATGCAAAAGGTGCTTTACAAAGACAAAGTATTTAGCAAAAACTTAATTAAAAATGATCCTAAAGCAAAGAAAAAATTAAAAATAAATAAGCTCCGAATTGAAATGGGCAAAGTGAACAAAAAAATTGTGGGGCCGTACGAATTAAATTTAATTGTTGTACAGGATGGGCATGTTTGCCGAACGGTTACCCGGAGTTACCTTGAAGAAGGTGGCCAGGAAAGCAACACACCAATTGGATTACTGCCGGCATTAGAAAGCACAGGTTTAAAACCGCAATTTGAACCTCGTTCAGAAAGTTCAATTTTAAATTTTACAATTCCTTTTGAAAAAAATAAATCGGAGTTTAAAGCAGAAGATGTTCAGCCGTTTATTCGTGCGCTTAACGAACCCGATTTTGTTATTGATGGGCTATACATTTACGCTTATTCATCTATTGAAGGTGACGCATCGGCCAATGCAAAATTACAACGCAAGCGTGCGGAAAGTGTTACAAAGGTTTTACAAAGCATGCAAAACAATAAAATTAATCCAACCATTGAAACAAAAGATTCGTGGAATTTATTTGAACTCGAAATGGAAGACGGAAAATATGCTGAGCTTGTAAAAATGGGCAAAGATAAAGCCATTAAAAAAATAAATGCAGATGGCGCATTATTAAGCGAATTAGAGCCAGTACTTGCCAAGCAACGCTTCGCGCAAATTGTGATGGATGTAACGTATGATGTGAGTGGCGATAAAGAACAACGCTTTAGCACCGTGTCTTTCAACCGCGCGCTTAAAGCAGGAAAATTGTCGCAGGCGTATAAAATTATGGAGTACAGCTCCCTTCAGGTAATTAGTAAAAAGTATACCGAAGATGCCATTGATAGCTTAAAAACACCATTTGACGCAAAGTTTTCTAACTTCTTAAACAATAAAATTTATTTTAACTATTTAGCGAAAAGCAGTTTGGTTGATGATGACGATTACCAGGATTTGAAAAAACTCGAAAAGTTAGATCCAGCAAATGATGTGGTTCGGTACAACCGATTATATAGCGCTGTTAAACTTGATACAACAGTTGGCACGAAGGAGCAACAGGGAAAAATGCAGCAGGAAATTGACGCATTGTACAAAACTAAAATTGCAAAAAAACACGTTGACGGTTTAAATATTGAATGGCAGTTTAAAATAATGGAATCGTTAGATACCATTGAAAATGCGGAACCGCAAATTGAGGCGTGTATTAACAAAATAAAAAGTTTCTATAATTTTAAAGAAGCAACTTGGCAAAATGCTTTAAAACTTGCATACGTTTTTACACGTGGTAAGGATTATAAATTTTCGGGAACAATACTTGAGCCTTTTGTAAAAATTGAAAATGTTGACGAAGGTTTATTGTTTAGTTACATTTCAATTGCCTCGCATTTACCCGAAAAATTTTATAGCCGCACGTTTAATGATGCCCTGCATAAAGCCAAAGCAAAAAATCCGGAAAGGTATTGCCAGCTTTTCGGCGAGCCGCGTATGTCGTTTCAGGTATTAGGTAACCCAAATGCAAAGGCTGATTATAAAGAAGCCGGGTGTAAGTAAAAAAACGCTACCATCAATCATTTAATTTTTATAATTTAATTTTTAAATTTTCGGTATGATATCAAAACTTTTATTTTATGTATTTGTATGTTTTGCTATTTCTGTAAACGCGCAAAATCCTACCTATAAATTCCATCCACCTTTTAAGTTGCCTAAAGGGCATAAGGATATTGGTTTTTTTGGTTCTGAAAAATCCGGTTTTGTGCAGTTAAGTTTCGATCGTGGCAGTGATCTCACCTCGCAAAAGCTGAGTGCAACCAATTATCAGGTTTTAAGTGAAGAAAAAGTTGATTTGGTATTACTCCCTAATAATTTTATGAATGAAGTTTTCGTTTCTCTTAAGAATAATAATTATTGGTTTTATTCAATATTTAATAAAGAACTGGAGAAGGAAGAATTATACGCGAAGAAAATAGATTTAAATATGAATAAATTTTCTGATCCCGTTCGTGTAATGGAAAGTAACCGTTTGAAAGGTGTAATGGAAACAGTGGGGCTTTATCAAATACAGGTTAAAGATAAATATGATTTTTTTCCTTCCGTTGATAGTACTAAATTATTGGTAAAATATATTTTAAAACAAAAAGAAGAAAATAGGAAG
>JAYTBK010000487.1:0-2550 GCA_043737035.1 Bacteroidota bacterium
CGTATTGGGCAATGATTGGCAGGAGCACGGCACAATTGTCGTTGAACTTTGGTGTTGACGACATTGACGGAACCATTGATGATACTACAAAAATTTACAGTATGGCCGGTGCTGAAGAACAAAATCCAAAACTAACAACTCAAGAGTTGGTTAACCTTATTACGCAGGTGAAACGCATACCGGTTGAACGTGATACACTTTACAATATTGTAAAAGATTATTCAGTTACCGGTTAAGTTTATACATGCTCAGCATCCTCATCATACTTTTTGCCACTTGCTTTTTAGTGCCGGTTTACAGTTATATTACGTTTCCGTGGATCATTAAACAAAAAGCAAAACGAGTCCCAATAGCAATAAATAATTATGCATTAATAGAGGATTGGCCAGATGTTACAATTATTTTCAGCGTTTATAATGAAGAAAAAGTTATTGCGCAAAAACTAAATTCTATTTTTAGTTCTGATTATCCAAAAAATAAATTAAAAATTTTAATTGGATCCGATTGTTGCAGCGACAAAACAGTTTCAATCATTGAAGAATTTATATTAAGTTATCCCGACACTATTGTTTTGGTGAATAAAACTTTTAGGCATGGTAAACTTAAAATAGTTAATGAGCTTGTTGATGTTTCAAATACACCATATATCGTTTTTACCGACGCCAATGTTTTTTTTGAACCAGGCACTATAAAAGCATTAGTATATAACCTCGTACACAAAGATGCAGCGATGGTTTGCGGAAATATAAAAAAATATTCGCCGTATAATTCAGGAATTTCGCAACATGAAATTTTTTATATGGATTATGAAAATACCATAAAGCACAACGAAAGTTTGGTTTATAATTTTATTGCAGGCGTCGAAGGAGGCTGTTATGCCATTAAAAAGGAATGGTTTATTGCCGTGCCGGACGGGTTTATAATGGACGATTTTTTTATTACACTAAATACGATAGCTCAAAAAGGGGACGTATTATTTGAACCCGCAGCCGTTTGTTTTGAAGATGTAAACGATGCACCCTTAATTGAATTCAACCGAAAGACCCGGATTTCTTTAGGCAATTTTCGTAATTTGTATTACTATCAAAACATGCTGTTTCCGATTTATAAAGGTTTTGGTTTCGTATTTTTTTCTCATAAAGTGTTGCGTTGGCTCACACCTTTTTTTATTTTATTTTCTTTTATAATTGCCGCAAGTATTTCGTTTTATGTTTCGTGGTTCTTCCTAATTACCGTTTCATATTCATTCTTAGTCGCGTTGCCGTTTATCACTATATATTGCGAAAAAATAAAATTGAAGTTGCCTTTGATAAATCCGCTTGGTCATTTTATTCTCATGAACTTTGCTTTATTAATTGGGTTTTTCAAGTTTGTTTCCACAACCTCCGAAAGCTCGTGGGAACCGCCAAAACGCAATGTTTAAACCAATTCTCAACCTAAGCGTTGCGTGTAGCAGCTTCATTGAGTATCCACGGAATTTAGTATCTTTGCAACCTTAAAATATTTTTTGCAATGGTTTCTATTAATGGTGTCACAGTTTCGTTTGGCGGATATAATTTATTTGATAACGTTTCTTTTTTAATTAATCCTAAAGACCGTATTGGACTTGCAGGAAAAAACGGGGCCGGTAAAAGTACCATGCTTAAAATTTTAGCCGGCTATCAAAATCCAACTAAAGGTGAAGTATCTCGCCCTAAAGATTGTAAAATTGGTTATTTGCCTCAGGATATGACGCACCAACACGGGCGAACTGTGTATGAAGAAACAGAATCGGCTTTTGAAGAAATAAAAATTTTGCAAGCAAAACTAGCCGACATTAATCACCAGTTAGAAACACGTACAGATTACGAAAGTGATGGGTACATGAATTTAATACATGATTTAACGGATATAAATGAGCGGTTAAACATGATTGGTGTTGATAATACCGAGGAGGAAATAGAAAAAGTATTAATTGGATTAGGATTTCAGCGCAAACAATTTCACATGCAAACAGCGGAGTTTAGCGGTGGCTGGCGTATGCGTATTGAACTTGCAAAGTTACTGTTACAGAAACCGGATGTATTAATGCTTGATGAACCGACAAATCACCTTGACATTGAAGCGATACAATGGCTGGAAGATTTTATGGAAATATTTTCGGGCGCGGTTATTTTAATTAGCCATGATAAAACATTTTTAGATACGGTAACCAAACGCACCATTGAAATTGTGAATCAAAAAATTTACGATTACAAAACCAATTACTCGCATTATTTAGTGTTACGCCAAGAACGTAAACAACAACAGGAAAACGCCGCTAAAAATCAGCAAAAAATGATTGATCAAACGGAGGTGTTGATTGATAAATTTAGAGCTAAAGCGAGTAAATCGGCCATGGCTCAATCCTTAATTAAAAAGCTCGATAGGCTTGATAGGGTTGAGGTTGACGACATGGACACAGCATCTGTTCGTTTCCGTTCTTGGCGTAACACTAAATAATGCGAGTAATTGGTTTTGTAATCGTAAATTTTTTGATTCACAATTTCAATGGTGCGTTTGGTTACCGTA
>JAYTBK010000488.1:0-6449 GCA_043737035.1 Bacteroidota bacterium
TTTCCAGATCCTCAATTTTTCCTTTTTTTATTCCTACCGGAAATACCGTGTAACCATGTTTTTTAAGACTTATCGTAGCTTTGTAACTATAACGATCGGCATTTGGAGAGGCGCCAATTACGGCGGTAATTTTATTATTGTTCAACATAATTAAGATCTTTATGAAAGGTTTCTTCTAAATTATACAATGCTAAAAAACCGAGGGCAATAATTACAGCACCTGTTATTTTTGTGGCGAGTAATTTATCAATGCAGAAAATGGAAATCAATAAATTTAAAATCAACGAAATTAAGATGGTTGAACCACGAACAAAATTTGGAGCTGTAGTTGTTGCGGTTGCACGGAGATTTGTGCCAAATAATTCGGATGCGGTGCTAATGAATACCGCCCAATAACCTGTTGCAAAGCCCATAAAAGTTACGATACTGTAAAATACAAATACTGAACCGCCTCCAAATGTAAAATACAACCAAATTCCAAAAACAGTAAGTGTAAGAAAAATTGCTAATGTTTTTTTACGCGATTTGAGCCACTGACTGAGTAAACCAGACACAACATCGCCAACCGTTATGCCGGCATACGCAAACATAATTGAGCGGCCTGCCGAAATTGCGCCGGCTTTTAAACCAAGGCTCTCACTTAACTCGGGAGAAAACAATACCAAAGTGCCCATTACAAACCAAACTGGTATCGTAACAAAAATAATGCTCAGGTATTTTTTTAAATTCTTTGCACTTGAAAAAAGCTGAAAAATATTTCCACGGCCAATGTGCTTTTCCCTTTTCACTACCGCAAACATTCCCGATTCAAAAACACCGATCCTTAGCAATAATAATATCAAACCCATTGCACCACCAAGGTAAAAAGAATACCGCCAGTTAATTATAACATCACCCATAAAGCCGGCAACCACTGCGCCAAAAACACCTACAGTGGCTACAATGGTTGTGCCGTAGCCGCGTTTTTCTTTACTCATACTTTCGCTTACAAGTGTAATACCCGCGCCCAATTCGCCTGCCAGACCGAAGCCGGAAATAAAACGAAGTACCATATATGAATCGGTGCTGTGTACCATACCATTTAAAATATTTGCGATAGAGTAGGTGAGTATAGAACCAAATAAAACCGAGAGCCTTCCTTTTTTGTCGCCGAGTATGCCCCAAAAAATACCGCCAATAATCATTCCGGCCATTTGCCAATTTAAAAGTAGCTTTCCGTAAAATGGGTTAAGCAATTTTAAAAGAGGAATTGAAATGCCCGGGAATTGTTCTGGTAAAATTTCATTTAAACTTTGTGTGCGCTCAACACCAAATAAAAGCAAATCGTAAATATCCACAAAGTAACCCAGTGCGGCTACAATAATCAGTTTATTTAAGTTTTTACTTTTTTTGACTTCCAATTTCCATCAATTTTTTTTGTGATTTTTCTGAGCCTGATGTTAATTATCTGTTGTAGGAAGTTTTTTACCTTTGGGCTTTTTCAATTCCCGCCGTTAATTTATTATTTAAATTCCTTCTGTTTCTTAAACAAATTTATCGCCTTTCTTTACTTTTACGTCGTTTACAAAATTTCGTATGAGTTGCTCGTCTTGTTTCTTACAAACCATTAAAACGCCTTCCGCTTCTACTACAATATAATCTTTTAAACCCTGTAACACCACCAGTTTATCGTTTGGAACATGTACAATGCAATTGTAACAATCATACTCTAATATATTTTTTCCTACTAGGGCGTTATTACCTTTATCATGTTTTATGTGCGTAAATAGAGAACCCCACGTTCCAAGGTCGCTCCAGCCAATTATAGATGATCGTACGTAAACATTGTTTGCCTTTTCCATCACACTATAATCTATCGAGTCGTTTTTACAAACATTATAGGCACGGGTTATAAAATCTTTTTCAGAAGGTTTATTAAAATGCTCGTTGCCTTCTTTAAATATTGTGGCAAGTTCATTGTCGTGTTTTTCAAAGGCACGGATGATGCTTTTGGTACTCCAAACAAAAATTCCGCTGTTCCATAAAAATTCACCAGTATCAATAAAAAATTTTGCAGTTTCAAGGTCAGGCTTTTCGGTAAAAGTTTTTACTTTAAAAATGCGTTTATCTTTTTCCTTTTCAGGAGAATTTACAAATTGTATATAACCATAACCCGTATCAGGGCGCGAGGGTTTAATACCTAAAGTTACAAGGCAATCCTCGGCTTTAGCTTTTGCGTAGCACGATTTAATCGCTTTTTCAAAGGTGTCTTCTTTCGTAATTAAATGATCGGAAGGTGCTACTACAGTTAACGCGTTAGGGTTTAACTGGTGTATTTTATAAGATGCATAGGCGATGCACGGAGCGGTATTTTTGCGTGCAGGTTCGGTAAGAATATTTTCGGGAGGTAAAGTCGGCAATTGATCTATCACAAGGTCTTTATAACTATCGTTGGTTACAACATATATATTTTTAACCGGACAAAGATTTTTAAAACGGTCGAACGTTTGCTGAATAAGTGTACGTCCTGTGCCTAAAATATCCAAAAATTGTTTTGGCTGTTTTGTCGTACTCATTGGCCAAAAACGCGATCCCACACCGCCGGCCATTATAATACAATATTGATTTTTCATAATTTGCGTATCAATTTGCTTCTGCTGAATTGTTTTTTGTGGTTAGTAACACACTATTTTGCAGACTTTAATCAATTAAAAACGTGATAATACTTACATTATTATTTTTTTAAATTTAAACATAATTTAGGTAGATAAAAAAGCGTTTTAATCAGATTTCAAAACTAATTAATTCAATTAGTATTTAATCAAATTTGAAATGACTCAATTAAAATTTTTCGAGCATCAAGCCTGTGAGGTAAAGAAGTTTTCCTTTAATGTCATTGAAGTTTTCTTCATCAGCCTTTTCATCCGGCAGTAAGGTTTTTTGTAGCTCGTTAAGGCGATTGTAAACCGGAACGTCGCGGTAATTAAATTCTTTAATAACACTTTCAATCTTTTCAGCTAAAATCTTAGAGTTTCCGGGCGACAATGATTTAATTTCTTCGTTTAATTTAATTAACGCACTTTTATTTACATCTGCCATTTTTTAAAGTTTAGGATGAATATGTAGATTATAATTTGATTGAATTTTGCAGAATTACTGTTTATTAGATTGGCGGCACATGCTTTTGATCCCAGCATTCGGTTGAGTCTTAGTAACGGTATTTAAACCCATTGTACGGTGGGCGTTTTCGCTCAGGCCTTTTCGAGTTGATCTTATTATTTCGTGCGGCGTCGACTTTTTTCTAATGAGACCGATTTTTTTTGTTTCGTTAATATTTCCCAGCTGTTCAAATATGCTAGCAAGCAAGCGTTTCGGGCCGTTAATGTATTTCTGTTTAAAAGCAATTCCGTGAATTAAAATTCCTCCATAGCTAAGGTAATAACCGTCTTCTTTTTGATAACCTAATAATATATCTAAACCTTGTAAACGGAATCTCCATTTTCCTGCACCGCAACTATGCTTATGCGAATATTTATCAGCATGAGTTACAGCATTAAGATAGTAAAATTCAATCTCGGTAAAATTATAAAGCGTTCCCTGACGATTGAGTGGAAAATTATTGAATAGGTTTTTGGGAATACTATTAAAAGAAACGAGAATTGTTTTTTCGTTTTTACTATTTATGATAAGTTCTAACGACATAGTAAAGGGCATCAAATTTAATACCCGAAATGTTTTAGGTTCATATCGTTGTTTCGCCAATTTTTGGCAACTTTAACAAACAACTCTAAAAATATTTTTTTACCAAAAAAAGTTTCGGCCTCAAGTCTGGCTTTCGTTCCAACTTTTTTTAACGATTCGCCCTGATGGCCAATTATTATTCCTTTTTGACTTTCACGTTCCACTAAAATATCAGCCTGTATGCGTAAAATCTTTTCTTCATCTTTAAATGAATTTACAATCACTTCCACACTGTATGGAATTTCTTTTTTATACTGTAGTAAAATTTTCTCACGAATTATTTCTGATACAAAAAACTTTTCGGGTTTATCCGTAAGTGTATCTTTATCGTAAAATGCCGCACCGATTGGCAGAAGTTGGGTGATGCGATACATGACGTTTTCGAGATTAAACTTTTTTAATGCCGATATTGGAAGTATTTCTGCGTTTGGTAATTTTTCTTTCCAATGAGCAAGTTTTGCCTCCAACACTTCCTTTGTGGCCATATCAATTTTATTAAGTAACAACAAAACCGGTGTTGTTGTTACTTTTAGTTTTTCTAGGTATTGCTCTTCAAGTTGAATATCGTCGTAAATATCTGTTATCAATAAAAAAACATCTGCATCACTAAATGCTGAAATTACAAATTCCATCATTTTTTCCTGTAGCTTGTAATATGGTTTTAAAATTCCGGGGGTATCAGAAAAAACAATTTGGTAATTATCTCCACTAACAATCCCCATAATGCGGTGCCTTGTGGTTTGCGCTTTTGATGTAATAATACTTAAGCGCTCGCCCACTAGTGCGTTGAGTAAAGTCGATTTTCCAACATTTGGGCAACCAACAATGCTTACAAAACCCGATTTATGTGAACTTACAGTCATAATTTTAAATTGTATAGTGAGGTAAAAATACGCATTAAAATCAAAGCGTCGAGCCAACCGCAATAGCGATTTTTTATTCGCTAACTAATTTTTCGTTCCATTCTTTTACCATCCAGTAAGGGTCGAGTTTAAACCTTTGCCAGTCTTCGAGCATACTATTATATAGTTGTTGAAGTTCGATTTTTAGGTCGTCGCTGTATTTGTCGTAATCGGTTTTATAAGTTTTATTGAAAATAAATTTCTCAAAATATTCCAGCAAATTAAAACAAATGGTGAACTGGCCACAGGCTATAATTGTATCAGGTAAATTATTTTTTCCTTTAAGTTGTTCAGGCGAAAACCACAATGTTGTTCCCATTTTCAACGCTTGCGCGGCAACCATCATAATTTGCGGTCCAGGTTCAATTAGTTCGGCTGAAAAGTAAGGATATTTTTTTTTGCGTTTTTCTACTTCAACTTCTGTCAATTCAAATACAGCATTCATAATTAACCTTGGGCGCCAAAGCGGGTCGCCGTAAACACGTTCAAAACTAAACCAACGCATGTGTTTAATAAAGACTTTAGTTACCATTTTCAATACTGATTTTCGTCGATTGAGAATTAAATTATTGAGTACCCCAAATTTTAGTTTATCAACATGGTGTAAACGTTTCGCGAAAAAATCAGGTACACCAATTCGTTTGGTAAGCCCTACAAAACCCATGGAGCATATTAAAAGAAATAACGCGATTAAAATTCCTATTGTACCTATAACAGAACACAAAATAATCACGGGTTTTATGTTTGATTTACAAGCGTAGAGAATTATTAATACACCAATAAGTGCACTTGCCGTACCAAAATGTCGAAGTGATTTAAAGTTCCACTTTCCAATAAACGGCATAGTTTCGGTATTACTACGAATGTAACTTTGCATGGTTGGATTTGTACCATCGGAAAGAATATAAAGGTCGACGGCTTTTTTGTCTTCCGACCGAAAATGTTTTAGCTCGTCGGGATAATTTTTCATACGGTCTTCACCCGCGAGTATAGCATCAACGCCTTGATTATCATCAACGCCACCATCCATTAAACCAATGGGATATTCAATTTTATCTCCATCAAAAACATTGTGTGGTAATAAATTTTTATCTTTTAATTTTTCTGCGCCTTCGTAAATAAAATCGTCAGGAAAATTTATTGGTTCAAAGCCAAACGGGAAGCAGGATGATGCAGCAATAATATCAGCAAGCCTAATTTCTTTTGCCACGTCAACAGGGATATGTATTTTTTTGTTTCCAATATATTCTTTTGTGTGGTGTAAATTCAAAAGATTCGATCTTTCTGTCTTTTGGAAGTGGAAGGGTAGAGCAAAATTAAATTCAGTTGCGTTAAAACTTATTTCCTTTAAATGTATGGGTGTTTCATTCCAAAGTAAATTAAAGGTTTCCTGTTCAAACTCGCGATGGTAGATTGAAGCAAAGGCCGTTATTAAACTACGTTGTCTTCCGGCGTTCCAGTTTTCATCGTCAGCAAGATATTCGAGCGCGTGTTCTACCAAGTCTTCTTTGACCATAAAATTATATAAGCTACGGTAACAATCCTCAATGGTTCCGCCTTTTTTAAGAGTGCTTATATATTTTACGCCCGTAAATGTTCCTGCGGATACGGTTGAAATAATTCGGGTGCGTTCTAACAAACTTACATCGAAAATTTTTTTGGATGATAAATATGAAAGCACACCCAAATGAATTGATGTGGCACGAAAACCTCCGCCTGACAACGAGATAGCGATACGCAATTTGAATCTATGTATCAAAAGAATTGCTAAACAAAAACATCTTGGCGTGGTGAATGTAAACAAGCTACTTAAAAATTTAAAACCGG
>JAYTBK010000489.1:0-14288 GCA_043737035.1 Bacteroidota bacterium
ACTTACGGGTGAATATATTGTACAAGAACTCGATACCCTGTTTCTGCAAGCGTGATCGCGAGTTTAGGAATTGATTACAATATCAATAAAGTTCTGTTAATTCGTTTAGAGCCTTCATTTAAATATATGGTAACTCCTTTTAATAATGATCCTATAATTACAAGATTGTATTCCTACAACTTAAATTTTGGTGTTTTATTTAAGTTATAGAATATTTTTTATACACCAACGGTAATTAAACCTTACCAAAAACAACCTATATTTAATCTTCAAATTAATTTATAAAATGAAAAAACACATCTTATCCATCCTAACGGTTTGCGCACTGTCTGCCTTTGCGCAAACTCCCAATAAAGCCGATTATAAAACTTCTATTACGGTTGATCGTCCGTTAACGAACATGAAAGGAAGCGACTATAAATTTACGGTTGTTAAAACCCTTGATGCGACTGCGGTTCAGAACCAAAACCAAACAGGTACGTGCTGGTCTTTTTCATCTATGTCTTTTTTTGAGAGCGAACTCATACGCATGGGAAAAGGAAAAGAATATAATTTTTCGGAAATGTTTGTGGCTCGTAAAGCTTATCCATTAAAAGCCGATAATTTTGTACGCATGCACGGCAAAAATAACATGGCAGAAGGCGGAGGTTTTTCGGATGTTGTGCACGTTATTAAGCAATTTGGCATGGTGCCCGAAGAAGCTTATACGGGTAAAAAAAACGCGAAGGATATGCATAATCACTCCGTACTTGAAGCTACTTTAAAAGGCATTACGGCGGCAGCAGTAAACGATGATAATACTAAAATAGATTTTGAAGCAGTGCATACTACTGTGGAAGCTACATGCGACGCTTACCTTGGAAAAGTTCCTGAAAAATTTAGTTATAAAGGAAAAGAATATACCCCAAAAACTTACGCCGAAGCAACAGGCATTAACCCCGACGATTACATTTTTATAACCTCGTTTACACACCATCCGTATTACAGTAAATTTGCGCTTGAAGTGCCTGATAACTGGAACTGGGATCAAATGTATAATCTGCCATTAAACGAATTTCAGGAAACGATGCAAAATGCCATTAATACCGGTTATACATTTGCCTGGGCTGCGGATGTAAGTGAAAAAGGATTTCGTTTTAAAGATGGATTGGCTATCGTACCCGAAAAAGCGTTTATGGATATGAATGATGAAGAAAAAGCGGAACTATCGAAAAAACCACAACCGCAATTTAAGGTAACGCCCGAGAACCGGCAGTCCGCTTTTGATAATTATGAAACACAAGACGACCATGGAATGCACATTGTAGGAATGGTGAAAGATCAAAATGCTACGCCTTATTACATCGTAAAAAACTCCTGGGGAACAGAACGCAACGAATGCGATGGTTATTTTTACGCTTCAGAAGCTTATGTATTGTATAAAACCACCAGCATTATGTTGCACAAAAAAGCCATACCCGCTGCTATTGCTAAAAAACTGGGCATTACGCAAAACTAAGAACGTAAAACTCGCGGCTAAATAATGTATGTGATCAGTACATTTTTAAAAATTTTGGGCGCGGCCACGAAAAGTGGCCGAGACGTATGTTACAAACTTTTACATAACCCAATTGTGTAGTTGATGTGAAGGGATAGTTACGACTTACTTCACACATGCAAAACCTATTTATCATACAAGAACGAGGTATAGTTTTGGCAGATTTTGTGTGTCTTGTTTCCAATAATTTCAAGCGTATTATTCATAAAGCATGTGTCAAATTAATATTGTATGAAAATTTTATTTTTTCAAAAATGTGCATTCCTAAGAAAACATGTATTATATGAGCGTTAGGAAAAACATTCTTTTTCTATCATTAATTTTAACTGGCAAAATTGATTCTTTTGCTCAATTTAAATAGCTATTTACTAAAACCCTTGATAGCACAGACGTGTACTTTGGCGTTATTTATCCAGACCCATCCGATGGTTAGAAAACTTAAATGATTCCTCGGTACAAAAATGGTTTAAAGATCAATCCGATTACACAAATGACATAATTGATAAAATATCCGGTCGCGAAGAACTTATTAAAGAATGGGGAAAGTTAGATCATTTAAAACAAATCAGATATACGGGACGATATATATTCGGGGATAAGATTTTTTATCTCAAAACATTAGCAAATGAAAATTCAGCTAAATTATATTATAAAGAAAGTGCAACGACAGAAGAAAAATTAATATTTGACTCACTCAATTCTATTCCCGAGAAAGACGCTACATTTCAAAGCGCTATACCAAGTTATAATTGTAAAAAAATAATTATTACTTATACTCGCGCAGGTTCTGAAGTTTCAAGTGTTTTAGTCTTTGATATTGCCACTAAAACATTTATGCCTGATTTACTTTACCCTTGTATGCCAATGGGTATATATTGGAGCAAGGATAACACTTCAATTATTTATACTTCTCTTTTAATTAATAATAATAAATCGCAAGAGGTTTTAAAAAATAATGCCCTAAAGCTGCATAGGTGGAAAAATCTCATCCAAATTTAATCGTACATAGGGTGTATGAAAATACAAATCATATAGCCAAATTTGCAAAAACCGTACAATTCATTGATGATTTAACTTTGTTTTTAGCAAAAAAAATTTTCACAATATTAAATAAGCAAACGGCGATATGAGAAAAAAGTTTAATTAACCAGTGAATCGGAAAATTAATCTTTAATCTACACGTCGAAATTACCACGCGTGACGGATTGAAACGCAAATCCTTTTTTAAGCCATCGCAGAGCGTGAATTAAAAAAGATTGAGTCTAAAGCCTGACCCATCGGGGCACGCCCAAACTTTAAAACTTAAGTTTTACGGCAAATGAGTTTTCAAATATAAATCAAAAGCGACAATGGTTTCAGTATAAACAACACCATGAAACTAATTAAGAAAACAAAGTGAAAAACTTTATGTGGGGGATTTTCTTTTTATGGTAATTTTGAAGCGAATATTAATACAACGCAATGGAAGAAACTACAAAGAAAGATAATCGAAAAAAATCGGGTTTACTATGGATTTTAATTGCATTGCTCGCCATTACAAACGGTGTAACGTTTTGGCTGTATACGCAGGAAAAACATAAAGCCGTAACCGAAGTAATTATAAGGGAACAGGTAATTGTTGAGCGCGATAATGTAAAAAACGAATTACTGCAGCTACAACAGGATTTTGAAAATTTGCAAACCAGCGATAAAGGCTTGCAGGCAGAAATTGAAGCAAAAAAAGCTGAGATTGCTCAGTTATTGATAGATGCCGATAAACATAAAGGTGATGCGTATATTATTTCGAAACTTAAAAAGGAATCGGAAACGCTGCGATTAATTATGCGCGGCTATGTAAGAACAATTGATTCGTTAGGGGTATTAAATAAAACATTGATTGTAGAAAAAGATAATGTTTTAAAAGAGCTGGATAACGAAAAAGGGCGTTCAATAACTTTAAATAAAGAGAAAGAAGCACTTAACGCAACGATACAAAAAGGCTCTATACTCACGTGTTTTAACGTAAGTGCAAAAGGCGTGAAGTTTAAAAGCGGTGGAAAAAAAGAAAGCGAAACCTCAAAAGCATCACGGACACAAAAAATAAAAGTGTCTTTTTCGTTGGGTGAAAATAAAATTGCCAAGGCTGGAGAAAAAACAGTTTTTATACGCATTGTCACTCCCGATGGAAAAGAAATGGCTAAAAGTTACGATGATAATTATAAGTTTACGTTCGATAAATCGAATGGGTATTTTGCAGGCAAGGAAACGCTTAATTATGCAAATGTTGAATTAAGTGGCGTAACCTATTGCGAGGGGCAGGGCGAACTTGTTGCCGGTAATTACATCATTGAGGTTTGTTGCGATGGTGTTGTCATTGGATCTACTAACCTGCGTTTAGACTAAATAAAAAAGTAAATTAAAAAAATGCCGCTTTTAACGCGGCATTTTTGCTCACAACACTCTATTTTATTTCTTAGGTACGACTTTCTTTTTTTCATCAACTGGGGTAGCCACCTCACCCAACATATGGACTTGCTTTTGCGGCGCCTGTTTTACTCTACCTATTACTTTTGTGTTAGTTGGCGCAGGCTTTACACACTTTACAGTATCTTTAGGTTCCGGCCTTACGCGCACTCCTCCCGCTATTTTCGGTTGTTCTACCATAACATCTCCTTTTACAGGATGGGTTTGAGCTACAGATGAAGATGCATTAAACAACCAAAATCCAAACGTAAAAAACACAATTAAGGCAAAACGTTTTGTAAACTCAAAGTGTTTAAATTTAGTAAAAAAATCATCGAAGGATAAAGCGGTTAATTGTTGTTGCTCAAAACGTCCGCAAATTTTTTCGTTCGGGCGTTCGGCAAAAAAACTTTTAATTTCTTCGAGCGATCGGTTACTAAAATCAATAACAGATTTCACGCATTTTCCGCAAAACGCGCCTTGCTGATTTGGCGTCATTGTTTCCCAGTTTTCGTGACAGGGTTTTTTAATTGAAATATCCATGTTTTCTAAATTTTTAAATACAGATGCCGGAAAACTAAAATTCCATAAACATTGGAATATTATTTATCCAATTCAACCATAATCGAGATATTCACATCATCTGACAACACCCAGCTACTTTCGCCAATTTTATAATCTAAACGGTTAATTTTAAATGTTGCTTGCATTTTCGCGGCGGCACCAGTTTCAATAAAATTAAAAATAATGGGCACCGAATTCGAAATTCCTTTTATGGTGATGGTAAAAAAACCTTTAAATTTTCCATCAGGCTCTTTCGAAAATACAGTTCCTTTCATTGAAATTTTGGGAAATTTCTCAACCCAAAAATAGTCTTCTTTTTTTATGTGATTATCCCTTGAGGTGCTTCCCGTATTAATCGTATTTGCATCTACGCTCGCGTCAATTTTGTTTCCGAAACCTTTATCGGCATCAAAAATAATATTTGCTGAAAATCCGGTTAATGTGCCGTTGACTGTGAGCCCTGCATTTTTAATTTTAAATGTAACTGTTGAAGCTTTAACTTTCCGTTGTGTATTGTTTTGTGCACTGCCAACAAAACCAAACAATGATAATAAAAGAGGAAGAAAAAATATTTTCATAATACCTTGTAATTTAAATTTAGTGTGCTATACCTTAGTTTATTTTAAAATGGTTGGCCATGCGTTAAGGAAATAACTTTTTGCGTTAATAACGGTGTGTAATTTAATAATTTCAGTGCTATGTGCGTAGCAATCCTTTTCCCAAAAAACCTTTGTATGTATGAGCCCGCTTTAATGCGGGTATTAAATGCTTTATTCCACGCAGTGTCGTAATTTTTGTTTAGCTCCATTTTTGAACGATGCCCGTTAAAGTAAATTTGTATCTCTGTAGCCAATAATTTAGAAGCACGCATTCCAATGCTCATACCGTTGCCGCACAATGGTGATATTGAGCCGGCCGCATCACCTAATAATAGTAAAGAGTTGGTATGGGTTTGCTTTTTGCTGAATTGAATGTTGCTGATAACTAAGGGATCCGCGGTTACAAATTCAGATTCGGTGAAATACGATTTAAGAAACGGATTTTTGTGAAGAACATTTTCTTCCATCGTGTTAATTTGATTTCCGTTTTCGAGAAGGTTTCTTGAATCGGATAAATAACACAAACAGTAAAGATCTCTATCCACTTTGGAAACGCCACAATAACCATTTTTAAAATTATGAAGTTCAATTCGGTTGTCCGAAAGTTTAGTTTTAATGTGATATTTTACGCCTATATAATTTATTTTACTCATCGGCTTTTGTTTGTAGTCGGGTTGTTCTTGCACAAAAACAGGAGTATATTTCCCATAACTGCCGCAAATCAATTCCGCAAAATAAGTTTTGCCCCCCACTTCAATTGTATTTCCGTTAGTTGTTGGAGTAATGTTTTGAATTTTACAATTTTGATGTACGGTAACGCCATTTTTTATTGCGAGTATGTATAATTCGTTGTCCAAAGTATAACGACTAATGCCAAAACCACCTAATTTAAGAGGCGTGTTGAGCATAAAACCCGTCTCTGAACTTATGCCCAGTTCGTTAATAGATGGCAGTTGCCAATTATGCAGAGGCAAACCAAGCTCCGATAAAAAATGATGGCTTTCCATAGAAATGTATTCGCCGCAAACTTTGTTAATCGGGTAATTATTTTTTTCGAACAGTACAACGTTTAGCCCACTACCTGCCAATTGTATGGCAAGGCACAAACCGGAAACGCCGCCGCCAATAATGGCGCAATCGTATGCTGAGTGATTATTCATAAACAATAACGCGGTGCCGGAAAGCCCACTTGTTTTTTATACTGTAAGTTTTAGCGCCGGCCAGCCGTAGCATACGGTGCCACTCCGTTTTTTTAAACCCGCGTAATACCGAAAGTGGAGCATCGTTTTTTACCAAATAAGAACCGGAAAATAGTTTGGTGAGCCACTTAATTGCATAGTAAGCAAGGGCGTTCCGCTCAAGGTCGTTAATTAATAATACTGTTTTATTTTTTACCGCAAATTGAATGAGTTCTACAATTTGTTTTTCAGTTAAATGATGACAAAATAAGCACGCATGTAAAATATCAATTTGTTTAATATGCGTAAAGCTATTTTTATAGTCGTCGTGTATAAACTGTATTGGGTTATTTAAATTATTTTTCTTCGCGTAAGCAATGCACACATCATTAATATCTACGCCAATGAGGTTAAGTGAAAAATTGTTTTTTAATTTCCAATGATGTATTCGCTTTAACGTATCGCCTCCACCACAGCCAATATCCACAAGCGATAATTTACTGCCGTGCTTTACCAAATGCTTTAGAGCGGAAAATGTGATTTTGTAACCACCTAGTAAATTATTTATAGTATCGAGTTCTTTTAAATTTCTGTAAAGATCTTCGTGCGGTATTGAGTCGCCGTCTAGCAATTCCTTTTGTGAACTGCGTGCCTTAAACATAGTTAAGCTGCATAGTTTCTATACTTAAACCAGGCCCAAATGCAGCGGCAAAAACAGTGTCATTTGATTTTATTGAAGAAACATTTTCGAGAATGTATTTGATAACAAATAGAATCGTAGGCGAGGACATATTCCCATAATTTTTAAGTACTTCATATGAGGCCAAAAACTGGGATTTGTCTAATTCTAGTGCCGACGCGAAATCATCAATAATTTTTTTACCCCCCGGGTGCACTGCCCAATGGGCGAAGGTTTTCGGATCTAGGTTAATTGAAGTAAATAAAGGCGCAATATTATCTCTGATAATCGACGATACATATGAAGACAGGTCCATTAAAAATCCTGTTTCCGAGAGTTGCCATGCCATATCTTTATATCCACTTTGTGTGATCATCGAATTAAATTTGCCTATTTCGAGCGACGCGTTTTCGAGACAAGGCTTTGAACTTACAAGCGCGGCGGCTGAGCCGTCGCCAAAAATAAGGTTCGATAAAATATAGTCGTCGTTGTATTGTTTTTGAAAATGAATGGTGCATAGCTCGGTACAAACTACGAGTACGGTTGCAGTCTGGTCGCTTTTGCAAATGACATCGGCATACTTCAAAGCGATGATTGCTGCGTTGCAACCTAAAAAATTTATACTGCTTCTGTTTATGGAAGGTTTCAATTCAAGTTCATTGATAAGGTCGATATCGGATCCGGGAGCAAACAATCCGGTGCAGGTTACTGTAATTAAGTGAGTAATGTTTTTTTTAATCGTTTCGAAATTCTTTATTTTTTTAATTGCTTTCAATGAGAGTGCAACGGCGTGTTTTTTGTATAGTAACATGCGGTTGGTTAAACTTGGCTGAGGAAGTAACGAAGCATCTTTACTAAAAAATTCAAACTTTGAAGGATCAACCCCAAAATCCTTAATTACAGAATAGCGTTTGGCAATGCCCGACCGTTTAGCAATAACGTTTATTTTACGTCGGGAGGTTGTGTCGGAAGTTGAATTCAAATAAAAACCGGTAAAAGTTTCTTGCGAAAAACCATTTTCGGGTACTGCAGTTTCTATTGCATTAATATAACTCAACTTTTATTATTTGTTAAGAACATTACTATGAAACACATATTCATACTCACCGCGGCGATCCAGTTCATTGCCATTGTATACTTAAAATTTGCCTTCGCGGGGTTTTTAAAAACTAACACGAGCCAATATATAAAGTAAGCAACTATAGGCATAAAAAACAACTGTAGTAAAAAAAAGTTTTGGGGTTTACTAACCGAGTCAAAATATAAAAAATATAAAAAATTAGCCATTAAAAACATCAACATTGTAAATACAAAAGTTCCACGGTATCCCAATTTATAACTTAGCGTTTTAACGCCGGCGTCACTATCCTGCTTGTGCTGATAAATTTGTGTAAGTGGGTACGCTCCCGCAATTTGAAGCGAACAAGCCAGTAGAACATAAATTCCGCCTCTATCAAATACAAAATGGTTGCCGGTTAATGCCGCAGCACACATGTAGTATGTAAAGCCGCCTTGGAAAAATACAACCGTGAGAAAACCCGCGATCGGATATTTTTTCAAACGTATTATTTTTGAACTGTAAGCTTTTGATGCCAGTATATATATTGAAATGCAGAATGCAAACCAGTGCGTTAAAAATACAGCCGATAGTATTACCGCAAAAACATCCATTATTACGGTGACATAAAAAAGTTGTTTTGTAGGCTGCGGAGGATTTTTAAGGCCACCCACACTTTCGGTATCAGCGTCAATGTAGCCATTGTATCCGTTGCTGGAAGGATAAACTAACAGGTGAATTATAAAAAATGCAATAAAGGTGTTTTTTATATTAATTGCCGTTTGCTGGCTTAACGTAAATAAAAATACCGGCAACAATAAAAACGAAAATGGAAATCGTAGTAGTTTTACGGTATTTACAAATGTTTTCATTGGTTAACGTAAATTTAAAATAAAATTAGGTTGTTCTGTCAGAAAAAGATATTGCTTTATAGAGTAGAATTTGGCTTTAATGAAATCGGTTTCGTGGTTTCCATCCTTTGCCAACCCCGTATTGTATGAAAGTGTTAGATAAAAATACAAAGTTGCAATGCATTATTATCAACCGGTAGTCTGCTATGTTGTTAAATGGTCAGACACTCCTTAAACATCTGCACAAAAAAACCCGGTGATATCACCAGGTTTTAAATTTAATGTTACTGATTAGTGGTCACCCCCATCATGTTCGCCTTCAGCCAAAGGAACTGTTTGCGGAATAAAATCGTGTTCAGCGCCAGGCTTGCTGTAATCATAAGGCCAACGGTGCACCACAGGTAATGCTCCCGGCCAGTTGCCATGTATATTGGCCATTGGCGTAGTCCATTCCAAGGTATTTGAGTTCCATGGATTTTGAGGAGCTTTCTCACCGCGAAATATACTGTAGAAGAAATTAAATAGGAATATAATCTGGGCTAACGCTCCAATAATTGCAAATACCGTAACGATCTCATTAATATCAACTAAATTATCGAACATCGGAAAATTGGAATTGGTGTAATAACGGCGTGGGACACCGGCCAAGCCTAAAAAGTGCATTGGAAAGAATACACCATATGCGCAAACAAACGTTAACCAAAAATGTAAATAACCCAGTTTTTTACCCAACATACGTAAGAATAATTTTGGGAACCAGTGGTATATGCCGGCAAACATTCCGAATATGGCGGATAAACCCATTACAATGTGAAAGTGAGCAACCACAAAATAGGTGTCGTGTACGTTAATATCTAATGTTGAATCTGCTAAAATAATACCGGTTACACCACCAGTTACAAATGAAGAAACTAAACCAATTGAAAACAACATAGCAGTAGTGTATTGTATGTTTCCTTTCCATAAAGTAGTGACGTAATTAAATGCTTTTACGGCAGATGGAATTGCAATAAGTAAGGTTGTAAATACGAACACCGAACCTAAAAACGGGTTCATTCCGGTTAAAAACATGTGATGTCCCCAAACAATAAATGATAAGAAACCAATGGCTAGCATAGAACCAATCATCGCTCTATAACCAAAAATAGGTTTACGTGAATTAGTAGAAATTACCTCTGATGAAATACCTAACGCCGGTAAAAGAACGATGTAAACTTCGGGATGACCTAAAAACCAAAATAAATGTTCAAATAAAACGGGACTTCCCCCAACATTATCCAACGGACGGCCGCCAATGTAAATATCGGATAGATAAAAACTTGTTCCAAGACTTCTGTCGCATATCAATAATAAAACACACGACACCAATACAGGGAAAGATAGTACACCTAAAATAGCGGTTACAAGCAAGGCCCAAACCGTTAGTGGCATGCGTGTCATTTTCATTCCTTTGGTTCGTAAATTTAAAATGGTAACGATGTAGTTGATACCACCTAATAAGGATGATACTACAAACAACGTCATTGAAATTAACCATAATGTCATTCCCAATTTAGAGCCATCCATTGCTTCGGGGAGTGCTGACAAAGGTGGATAGATCGTCCAACCACCAGACGCGGGGCCGTGCTCAATAAATAAAGATGATAACATGATAGAACTTGAAGCAAAAAAGAACCAGTAAGACAACATGTTTAAAAACCCGGAAGCCATATCACGCGCACCAACCTGATATGGTATGAGCAAATTAGCAAAGGTCCCACTTAATCCACCCGTTAATACAAAGAACACCATAATTGTTCCATGGATAGTTACAAGTGCCAAATACATATTAGGGTCAAGAATGCCGTCCTTACCCCATTTGTCGCCAAGCATTGCATTAATGAACCCAAATTTTTCACCGGGCCATGCAAGCTGCATACGGAAAATGATGGACATCGTCATTGCAATTACCGCCATGATGATAGCGGTAATTAAAAACTGACGCGAGATCATTTTATGATCCATGCTAAATACGTACTTACTTACAAAACTCTCGTGGTGCTCATCATCGTGCGCGTGTGCGTGATCATCATGATGTGCTGCGTGTTCTAAAGTTGCTGTGTGATCGTGTGCCATTTTCTTTATATATTATTTACAACAATGTTTTATTTATTTTACTTCTTCTGTTTTCGCAGCTAAAGTTTTAACCGTTTTTTGTTTTGCGATCCATGCATTGTAATCTTTTTCGGTATCAACTACAATTGTCATTTGCATATTATAGTGGGATGTACCACAAATTTTATTACAAAGCAAAATGTAATCAAAATCAACAGGAGGTTCATTATGTAAAGAACGGGCTTTGTTGATGCCGGCCATTAATTGCACTACGTAAGGATCGCGGCGCATTTCAACAGTAGTTTTATTTGGAGTAAATTTAAATTCGGTAATCATACCCGGTACGCAATTCATTTGCGCACGAAAATGTGGCATGTATGCCGAATGAATTACGTCGCGGGAACGCATTTTAAATTCAATTTCACGGCCAACGGGAATATGAAATTCATTTTTAGTAATTACATCGTCATTGCCGGTAACATCCGTGGTATCCATGCCTACAGAGTTGGCACCACTTATTTGGCGATAATCGGTAGACCCTAAAACTTTATCTTTTCCGGCATAGCGGGCAGTCCAATCAAATTGCTTAGCGTAAAGTTCAATAGTGAGTTTATTAGGATCGGTAGAACGATCGGTGATTTCGTTCCAATATTTTAAACCAAAAATAATAATGAACGCTAATACAACAGCCGGCACAATTGTCCAAATCATCTCGAGTCTGTTATCGTGCGCAAGGAAAGTAGCTTTCGTATTTTTTTTACCGGAGTATTTATAAGCAAAATAAAATAAAACAGCGTTTGTAATTAAAAAAACGAAAACGATCAAATACATATTATAATCCCAAAGGGCGTCAATTTTCAAACCGTGCACTGACGCGGAACCCGGCAAAGAATTATCATTCCATCTGTCAACTTGCCAGAAGAAAAAAGCAAAAAACACAAACATAAAAAACAACATCATTTTACCGTTAAACGTGTTATCATTTTCGGTTATTTGCCATTCTTTGGTTTTTTTAAACTCACGCGAAAGTTCAACTACCCGCATTAGCTGATGCACAGCAATGATTAAAAGTACAAGTCCGATTAAAATTAATAATTTCATAGTAGATATTTATTGTTTTTTAATTATCATATAACTTCAACTTTTCCTTTTGGCGCTGCATAGGGGAGTCGTTACTATATTACTTAAAATTTATAGTTCGTTTTATTTTAATGAATTAAATTGAGTGATGTAAGCTTTCTGAAAGGAACGGGTGGTTTTTAACCGCTAACGGACGTTTAGAAAGATTGTATAACACTACATAAATAAATAATCCAAGAAAAAACAAAAACGTACCGAGTTCCATCCAACCCAACCCTGTCCAGTTATTCCCTACAGTTCCCGGCATAATCATCATAACGATATCCAAATAGTGCCCAATAAAAATAATGGTACCAACAAACATCAAAAAGAAAAAATTACGTTTGCTGTCGCGACTCATTAACATGATCATCGGGAAAGCGAAATTGACAAAAAATACTGTCCACATTAAGGCTTTATAGGATTCCCAGCGTGTTTGGAAGTAAGTTACCTCTTCCGGAATATCTGCGTACCAAATCAACATAAACTGAGAAAAATAAAGGTATGTCCATAAAAATGAAATAGCGAACATCCATTTTCCCATATCATGTACAGTACTTTCTGTAACAAACTCAAGGTAACCTAATTTTTTTAACCAAATGATAAGAACAGAAATAGTAATCATTGCACTTACCCACATTCCACTAAAAATATACCAACCCATCATGGTAGAAAACCAATGTGTATCGATACTCATAATCCAATCCCAAGCCGATGTCGACGAAGTAACAGCAAATACGACCATAAACCAAGCGCTTAATTTTATGTTTTTCCAATGGTAACCTTTCGCTTCTTCATGACCCAACTGATCAGCATCTAAAGAATTTTTACGAAGTTTCCATGTAAAAAATATCCAAGCTGCCATGTATAAAAAAGTACGGATCCACCAAAATCCGCCAAAATACCCTGCTTTAGCTGCAATAACGGCGTCATAATTTTCAGAACCTTTTTCGGCAACACCTTTTGCCATCCACGGGAAAATTCCATGAAAATGAAATTGGCCCAAAATAAATATCAATAACAAAAATGATAATCCGTATGGCAAATACCAAGTAACGGCTTCAATAACGCGTTTAATTGTCGTTGCCCAACCCGCTTCGGCAGCATATTGTAATCCTAAAAAGAAAGCAGCACCCAACGAAATGGCTGTAAAAAAGAACGCGCCAATAAATACATTTGCCCACGCGCGTGTTTGTTGGTAATGGTGATCGCCTGCTTGTTTATCAAATATAAACATACAGATGATAGACACTATGCCAATGACCATCAAAACCATTGATGTCATTTTTGCTTTTGAGGGTACTACGAAATTTAGTTTATCAGTGTTCATATTAAAAGTATTCGTATTTTATAAAATCGTTATTTATTACTTTTTTGCTACAGCTTTTTTTACCATAAGTGAGTTTCCGGCAGCATCGAATTCTTGAACTTCAACAGAATCGCTTGCTGCAGTTTTTGGTCCTTGTAATTTTTGAACATAAAGCACAAGTTTCCATCGCTCTTCTTGCGTAAGTATGCTGGCGTGATTTCCCATTAAACCTTTGCCATATGTAATTGAATGAAATATTTTTCCTTCAGGAAGATTTTTTAACGGACCGCTGTAAGCAGGAGGCGCTCCGGGCAGCTTTAAACCTACTTTTCCGTCTCCACCACCAGAAGCACCATGGCAATGGATGCAATATTTAGTGTAGAGAATTTCGCCTTGCTGCAAATGCTCGTCGTTAAACGATACCTGATTTTTCAAATACAATCCGGCTTGCTCATATCCTTCAGTAGTATTAGGATATGCATAAGGAATGTAACCACGGGCAATTGTACCTTTTACCGGTAAAAACTGTGTTGACGTAACCGAATCGCCGTCAATAATAGTGGTTCCATAAACCTCAATAGAAGGCGAGCGGTACATATCAGGCATAAATTCAACACCAGGGCTGTTAACATCTTTCTTACCGCACGAAATAAATCCGGCCATAAAAGCTAGAGCTGAGAGGCTCAGTATAGCTGATTTTATGTTTTTTAAATTTCTTTTCATATTGATATTATCCAAATGTATTGTTTCAAATTAATAAGCCGGTGCAATGAAAATAGTACCTTTATAGTTAACTTCTTCGGCTCCCGTAGCGCGTAAAATTTCATCCGCTTTTTTAGATTGCTCATCATTAAGCTCG
>JAYTBK010000490.1:0-2542 GCA_043737035.1 Bacteroidota bacterium
CATCAACATCAAGGATTTGAACGCTTGAAGCATTTTTCGGATGTATTAATAAAAAAGTGTTTTTTACAGGATTAGGGAAAAACGCGCAACTACCATTAAAAACGTTGAGCTCGTTTAACCCCACTGCCGACGAAATCATAAATGAAGCAATGCACGTTGGCATAATATTACTTTTATAAAAGTATTGACCCGTTACAGTTGGCACATATTCAAAAAACGGATTATTCGCGTCAAGCTGACTATCCCAAGTTAAAGCGCCCGGTGGTATGTTTTGAGAAGACGTTCTTCGTGGCGTTGTAGCATCCCAATACCAACGAATTGTGTCACCAAGATGAATGGAGTTATTTACCGATGGATTAAACGAACAACCGTCAACTCCTATTTGATGAATTACTGCATTACCTTGCAGAAAATAAAACATTATAAATACAAGAACATATTTCTTTTTTTTCATAATATTGGTCTATATAACAAATTTATAAAAAAAAACGTAATTTCCTAAGTTTAGCTTCTATTTTTTAGTACCACCAACAAACTTTTCCTAAATTTGAAACCAACAACCAAACCGCATTCGGTTTATTACAACATTTGATACAGAAAATTTAATTTAAATAAATTACATGAAAACTACCTTCGCAAAACAAAACTACCAACTTTTTATAGCCGGTATTGCGTTAATTATTTTAGGCTACTTATTAATGATTGGCGGTGGAAGCGACGATCCCAATGTTTTTAATCCTGCTATTTTTAATACCCAGCGCATCACAATTGCTCCAATGGTTTGTTTGCTTGGTTTTATTACCATTATTGTAGGCATTATGTACACGCCAAAAACTCATCCTGCCGATAATATTAAACACTAGTTTAATTTCCTGAGTTTAATTTATGTCGTACTTCCAGGCCTTTATACTTGCGGTTATTGAAGGGTTAACCGAATTTTTACCGGTTTCCTCAACCGGCCACATGATTTTAGCTAGCTCGTTGCTTGATATTAACGATAAAGCATTTAACGAAACGTTTGAAGTTGTTATTCAGCTTGGCGCCATACTAGCTGTATTAGTAATATATATTAAACGGTTTTTTATTAGCACAACCATTTATTTAAAACTGTTTGTGGCTTTTTTACCAACCGGAGTAATTGGATTACTTGCTTATAAAACCATAAAATTATATCTTTTTAATCCTTACACAGTAAGCGTTTCATTAATAATCGGTGGTGTGTTACTTATCTTTTTAGATAAATGGTCGGAAATTAAACTTTCTAAATATTCTCAAATTGAGAATGTGTCATATGTCGATGCAATTAAAATCGGGTTCATTCAATGTATTTCTATGATACCTGGCGTATCGCGTTCTGCCGCAACTATTTTCGGCGGAATTTATTCGGGGTTTAATCGCACGCAAGCTGCCGAATTTTCTTTTTTATTGGCAATACCAACCATGTTTGCGGCGTCGGGGTATGATCTTTTAAAACAAAAAGATCACATCCATTCGCAGCAAATTATAATTTTCTTGTTTGGCGGCTTGATTGCGTTTGTCGTTGCAATTATTGCAGTAAAAGCATTTATTAATTTTTTAAATAAAAAGGGTTTTAAGTATTTTGGATATTATCGAATAGTTTTAGGAAGCGTCTTTCTTACTTATGCGTTGGTTACGGGCCTTAAGTTTTAATGAAATGCATTTTTATTCCATCGTACGTTTCAAACCATTAACCATTTGCTATAAACTGTAACATTTCTTCTTTTGGAATCAATTAAGAAACAAAAATAGTATCTTTGCAATCCAATTATTAACATGGCAAAAACAGGTCCTATAGTGTGTTCGTTTTGCGGACGAGATAAAAAAGAAGTTAAGGTTTTAATTGCAGGTATTACCGGGCATATTTGCGATGTATGCATATCGCAGGCATTTAAAATTGTAAATGAAGAAGCCGGCGCGCAAAATAACCATCAGGTTCAGCAGGCCTTAACAATTCTTAAACCGCATGCTATTAAATTACATTTGGATGAATATATTATTGGTCAGGATGATGCTAAAAAGATATTGAGCGTTGCAGTGTACAACCACTTTAAACGTATAGCGCATGTTTCCAATACTAAGGAAGAAATTGAAATAGATAAATCAAATGTTATTTTGGTTGGCGAAACCGGAACTGGTAAAACATTGCTTGCCCGCACCATTGCCAAACTTTTGCACGTACCGTTTTGCATTGCCGATGCAACGGTTTTAACGGAAGCCGGTTATGTAGGAGAAGATGTAGAAAATGTATTAACCCGTTTGTTGCAAGCTGCCGATTATGATGTGGCGGCCGCCGAAAGAGGTATTGTATTTATTGATGAGATTGATAAAATAGCCCGAAAGAGCGACAACCCATCTATCACACGCGATGTAAGTGGCGAAGGTGTACAACAAGCGATGTTGAAGTTATTGGAAGGATCGGTAGTTAATGTTCCTCCTCAGGGTGGAAGAAAACATCCCGACGCCAAAATGCTGCAAGTAAATACAAAAAACATACTTTTTATTTGTGGTGGGGCGTTTGATG
>JAYTBK010000491.1:0-6422 GCA_043737035.1 Bacteroidota bacterium
TGCCGAGCAGCTGCGACTGGTCGAACGGCTGCAAGTAATCTTGCGCATACTTAACATTAACCTGTTCATTCTTAAATAAAAATGAAAACCAATTGGTTAGGTCGATAGTATCCCTGCTTATAGAAATTTTTTCACTGCAGCTGTAGGATGCGCGAAAAGGAAATGTTTTAGATTGCGATAGTAATTTAATTGTTGAATTTTGTGACTTAGGTTTGTCAACACATGTTTTAAAATACTGCGGCAAAATGGTAGAGTCGACATAATCATTGTTGTAATAATGCCTTAGTAAAGTAGAGAACTGCCCGTTCAAATTTTCTTTAATGGTTGCACGAATCAGTAAGGAATCTGTATCAACTTTAAAGTATGCGTTTTCTATTCTTACATTTTCATTATAAGTGCTTAGTGGTGTTTTTGAAAACTTTAAATCGTTTAAAGCTTTTGTGTATTTTATAGCTTGCGTATTTTTTGGTATAAGTGCGCAGTTTGTTCCTTCAAAATAAAATGGAAGTTCATCGGGTAAATATTTTATTCCATTGAATCTTGGAACGTAAAACTTATAATACTTTTTAACGGGAAGTGCAATAATTTCAGTCTCGTAACTATTATGGGAACGGTGTTCAAAAGAATGATTTCCAAATCGTCTATCCTGCACATTTGCTACATAGTAAAATATATTTTTTTCGAATAATATGTTTTCATATGTAGAGCTTATAAATTCTTCAACTAATTCATGCTTTAGCATTCTTTCCGATGAATTAAGTAAGTATTGGCTTTCTTCACCATAATATAATTTCTCGGCAGGAAAATATTTAAAACTGTTTATTTCATCTATTACATTTCCATAGAATATCGTTTTATTTGTGTCTTTCGGATTTTCATCAAACGATCCAACAAATTTACGAAGACTACTTCCACTTTTATCGTAGACTTTAACTTTAAATTTAAGTGAATCAGGAATTATAAACCAGCTATACTTAGTAGTATAAACAAATTTGGCTTCGTCTATCGTTTCATTAAAATAGTGTTTTTTATATATGTATTGGTCAGCAGAAACATGAGGAAGAAATTGTCCGGCAACACTATTCTGAGAATACTTTATGGCTCTTAGGTTTTTAAAATTATAATAATGGTTTTGGTGAAATGATTTATTTCCAGCCACATCTACGCGCTTATAACAACTTGAATCAATATTTGTGTTAACGACTATAGCCGTATTATTTATTTCGGACGGAACCGCAGTTTTAATTTTTAATGTTGTTTTTAATTTTGGGAAATATTCGTTCACATAAAACTGGTCTGTATCGTATGAACCTTTTATATCTGCTTTATATGCAAACTCAAAAATGTCATTAATTTCCAATCCGTCAAAACCAAATACGTATTCATAATCAAAAACCCTTTCGCCGCTTTTTTTAACCCAATATACCTTATTGGTTGACAATTTTAACGGCAGAGAAATAATTGTTTTATTACGAATGATGCGAGCAGAAAAATAACTTATCTTATATTCTTCGACAAAAGGAATGATGCGGTTACTAAATCTGCCTTGTTTATTTATAGGGTGATTTAACCTTGTAATGTCAAAATTTTGTGGAAGTGTAACTGTTGTAAAATAATTTAACCCCTTGATATTTAATATTTTTACGGATTGCCTTCTTTTAATAAATCTTTCAGAGAAATTTAATTCAAGATCATCTTTTAATATTACAGCATCGTCGTTTTTTAACGAATCCGGAATAACATCAAAGGTCTTGTTATTGTCTGGCCAGGTATAATAATTGTCGTTTAAAAAACTAAGCTCTTGCGAATTTACTTTAATCGTAAATAATAAAAATGATATGAGCAAATAACGGCCCATTTCATTATTTATTTAGCGTTTCTAAATTACGATGCTCCGTTTTATTTAATTCCTCTGTACTGAGAGACTTAAAATAACTATAGGTGATTTTTAGGCCTTCAGCACGGTTTACCTTCGGCACCCATCCTAAAATAGACTTGGCTTTGGTAATATCCGGTTGTCTTTGCTTAGGGTCATCTTTTGGTAGTGGTAACGAAATTAATTTTTGATTTGATCCCGTAAGTTTTAAAATTTCTTCTGCAAAATCTTTAATACTAATTTCATCGGGATTGCCAACATTAACCGGTAAATGATAGTCACTCATCAGCAAGCGGTAAATGCCTTCCACCAAATCATCCACATAACAAAAACTTCTGGTTTGGCTACCATCACCAAACATCGTCAAATCTTCTCCACGCAAAGCTTGGCCAATGAAAGCCGGTAACACACGCCCATCGTTTAGTCGCATGCGTGGCCCATACGTATTAAAAATTCTAATAATGCGAGTTTCCAAACCATGAGTTTCGTGATAAGCCATTGTTAAAGCTTCCATAAAACGTTTAGCTTCATCATAGCATCCGCGCGGCCCAATAGGATTTACATTTCCCCAATATTCTTCGGTTTGAGGATGCACAAAAGGATCTCCGTAAACTTCACTTGTAGAAGCCACTAAAACACGTGCTTTTTTTACGCGAGCAAGGCCTAAAACGTTATGTGTTCCTAAAGAAGAAACTTTTAAAGTTTGAATCGGTATTTTTAAATAATCAATTGGGCTTGCAGGTGATGCAAAATGCAAAATATAATCAATATTGCTCGGTACATGAATAAATTTACTGACATCATGATGATAAAATTCAAACTGTGGCAACTTAAATAAATGTTCAATATTTTTTAGATCGCCGGTAATGAGATTATCCATCGCCACTACCTGCATTCCCTCTTTAATAAAGCGATCACATAAATGTGAGCCTAAAAAACCTGCTGCTCCTGTAATTAAAATTCTTTTCTGCGTCATTGTTATTTTTTAGGTAAATTATTTAAATTATTTATGTCTTTATCCATTCTTATTAGATTTTTATTTAACAACAAGATACCCAACCCCATATTTATTTAATAACTCTATAAACTTTTTGAAATCAGGGCCTACGTCCATTTAAAAAATATTTAATATAATGTTCTCTTAAACTTCTAATGCATTTAATCTTTCGAAGTAACTTTTAGTTAGCCAAAATTCCAAATCGGTAGACTCTTCGTTCAATTTTAATTTTTTAACTACTTTTTCCATTATTTATTTGTTTTTATCCCAATACAGTAATAAGCATATCCTAACTTCTTCATATCCTGCGGATCAAAAATATTTCTTCCATCAAAAAGAACTTTATTTTTTAAACGTTTATTTATTTCGTCAAAATCAGGTGCTCTAAACTCAGGCCATTCTGTTACAATTAATAAAGCATCAGCAGCATTTAATGTATCATACATATCGGTTGCATACTCAATTGTATCTTTTAGGGTATGTTTGGCTTCATGCATTGCAACAGGATCGTATGCTATAACGCTCGCGCCTTCTTTTAAAAGTTTTTCAATAATTACCAAAGATGGCGCTTCTCGCATATCATCCGTTTTTGGTTTAAAGGATAAGCCCCACAGTGCGAATTTCTTTCCTTTTAATTCACCGTTAAAATGAGTTTTTACCTTATTAAACAAAACTTCTTTTTGATTTTCATTTACCTCTTCAACCGCGTTTAAAATTCGCATGTTGTATTTATGTTCCTTGGCGGTTTTAATTAAAGCCTTCACATCTTTAGGAAAACAGCTTCCGCCATAACCAACGCCGGGGTAAATAAATTTTGTTCCAATGCGTGTATCGCTGCCAATACCCTTACGCACCATGTTCACGTCGGCACCCATAATTTCACAAAGGTTGGCCACATCATTCATAAAACTGATTTTGGTAGCAAGCATGGCATTAGCTGCATACTTTGTCATTTCTGCGGATGGAATATCCATAAAATAAATTGGATGGCCATTCATTAAAAATGGTTTATATAATTTACGCATGAGTTCTTCCGCTTCCGGTCTGTCAACACCTACAACAATTCTATCGGGTTTCATAAAATCGTCTATTGCCGCACCTTCTTTTAAAAATTCGGGGTTTGATGCCACATAAAAATCTATATCCGCGTTCCGTTTCACTAATTGTTCTTTCAATGCTGTTCTTACTTTTTCAGCAGTGCTCACGGGTACGGTGCTTTTTGTTACAACTACCAATGGCTGTTGCATGTGCTCTCCAATGCTTGCAGCAACACCTAATACATATTTTAAATCAGCAGAGCCATCTTCATCCGGGGGAGTGCCAACAGCAATAAAAACAACTTCGGCGCCTTGTATACTATCTTTTAACGACGTGGAAAAGTGCAGGCGCTTCTTGTCAACATTTCGCTTTACCATTTCATCCAAACCCGGTTCATAAATTGGCAAAACACCTTTGTGTAAATTGGCAATTTTTTTTTGATCGATATCAACACAAGTTACATCCATGCCAACTTCACTAAAACATGTACCTGTAACTAAGCCTACATATCCGGTTCCTACAATTGCTATTTTCATATACTCGATTAATTAATTTGATAATTTGTTAATGAGAAAATGCTCACGAGACTGAAATTACAGTTTTGTTTTTTAAATTATTTTTAGTTGATGAAATTATTTTATATAAAACTTTTATAATGATATGAAGTTTATCTTTTAATTCACTTATTGGATAAGAATCAGATTTTTCGCATATAGTTAACCAATACATTTTTTCATCTGCCTCTTTATGTGCAATTTTTAATTTATGAATAAAATCCGGTTTGCTTTCTGCATTTTCTGCTTCATGCACATTTGCTCCAATTAACGTACCCGATTTTAGTAATTGATTAGCAACAACAAACTTTCTTTTTTCTTTCAGTTTTTCAACAAAAGAAATCACATCAATAGAAAAATTTATTGTCAAATTTAATATAGGATTATATTTATGCTCCATTCTCCAATCGTCACATTGACTAATTTACTAATTTCAAAAGGTTCTCCGTAATATACTTCAACATTTCTTCGTCCATCTCGGTGTGCATAGGCAGTGAGAGAACCGTTGCGCATAATTTTTCCGTTACTGGAAAATCTCCTTTTTTAAAACGATCACTTTTATATGCATTTTGTTCATGCAACGGAATTGGGTAATAAATCATTGCCGGTATTCCACGCTCCGATAATTGCTCCCGTAACTTTGTTCTGTCAACTCCAGTTAATTGTAAAGTATATTGGTGAAATACGTGTGTGGAGTTTTTGGCTCTTACCGGAGTTTTTATTTTAGCATTATTTGCAAGCGCTTTATCATAATGGTCTGCGGCCTGCCTTCGTGCATATGCATAGTCATCCAAATGTTTTAATTTCGCATTTAATACAACAGCTTGTATCGTATCTAACCGCGAGTTTACACCCAACACATCGTGCACATATTGCACACTTTGCCCGTGGTGAGCTATCATTCGCATTTTTTTAGCAAGCCCATCATCGTTAGTGTAAATCGCTCCGCCATCGCCATAACATCCTAAATTTTTACTCGGAAAAAAAGATGTGCAACCTATCTCTCCAATCGTTCCGGCTTTAGCTGTTTTTCCATCACTAAACGTATAATCAGCACCAATAGCCTGGGCAACATCTTCAATCACAAATAAATTGTGTTTACGCGCTACAGCCATAATGCGTTCCATATCGGCGCACTGGCCAAATAAATGCACCGGCACTATTGCTTTCGTTTTCGGCGTAATGGCTTTTTCAATGGCTTCAATATCAATGTCAAAAGTATCGGGGTAAACATCCACCAACACCGGTGTTAAGCCCAATAAACCAATAACTTCCGCTGTTGCAACATACGTAAAACTGGCGGTAATAACTTCATCGCCGGGTTTTAAACCCAAAGCCATCATCGCAACTTGTAGCGCATCCGTTCCATTAGCGCAGGGTATCACGTGCTTAACATTTAAGTACTTTTCAAGGTTTGCCTGAAATTGTTTAACCGCAGGTCCGTTAATAAACGCAGTGGTATCAAGCACGTCTTGTATTCCGGCATCAACTTCCGTTTTTATTTTTTTATACTGACCTTTAAGGTCAACCATTTGAATTTTCTGTGTAAGGATCGCCATGTTAAGCTGCAAATTATCGCACGAATATAATCAATTTGGTCATAAATGTTTTTAATTATTTGGAGCTTTTTCCTGCTTTCCGCTGTATCTTTTTGCCTCTGAAGAAAAGGCAAAAAGGATGCCGCTTCAATCGGGGCTAAGTATTTAAAACAAGAATCTAAGGTTCCAAAAACCTGCGGCGTCTATTTTAATTGCATTTTTTCAATTCTTTGCGAAAAGCCTCCGGGCTCTCTGCGGTTAAACCCTAATCAAAAAACTCATCAGAAAAATTCATTAGGTAAATTTTTTCTGTAGCACGTGTAAATGCTGTATACAACCACCGTATAAACTCTGTATTAAGCATTTCTTTTGTTAAATATCCTTGATCAATAAAAACACAAGGCCATTGCCCACCTTGG
>JAYTBK010000492.1:0-14232 GCA_043737035.1 Bacteroidota bacterium
GCCGAGTACATTCAATATGCAACCGTTAATGCTCCACATACAATAATAGAAGATGTATTGATGCTGATGCCGGGCACTGTTTTAAATTTCGAGAAGGGCAAAATAACTTTATCGCAATACTGGAATGTAAACGATTACGATAAAAACGGAAATGAATTGTCGTATAAACAAACCTGTACACAGGTGAATGAACTATTAACTAAAGCTGTTGAGAGGCGCTTGGTAGCTGATGTTCCGTTTGGGGCGTTTTTATCAGGTGGCATTGATAGTAGCGCCATTGTTGGGCTTATGGCAAAAGTTTCATTGCAAAAAGTGCAAACCTTTAATGTAAGTTTTGATGAAAGTGAATTTTCGGAAGCTCAATACGCAAAAAAAGTTTCAGAAAAATTTAATACACAACACCACGAAATAAAGTTAACGCCCACCGATTTTTTAAATCAATTACCTGTGGCGCTTTCAGCAATGGATCACCCGAGCGGCGATGGTGTAAATAGTTATATTGTTTCGAGTGCAACAAAAAACGCCGGAATTACGATGGCACTTTCCGACCTTGGCGGTGATGAACTTTTTGCAGGATACGATATTTTTAAAAGATTTTACGAACTCGAAAAAAAACAGTGGCTCAATTTAATTCCGGGCACGGCACGTAAACTTGGAGGTAAATTGGTGGCTATGAAAAAAGGCTCCGTGCAAGGCGATAAGACTTTTGAAATACTTTCACTTGATGTTATAAACGGATACAATGCATATCCCGTTAACCGGAAATTATTTAATAATGTGGATTTTAATTCATTTTCACATAAGCAAATTAATGATGATGCGTTTATTAAAACAGCCATCACCAATAAAAATATTAAAGAACATATTTTAAGCAACGTATCGTTATTTGAAATGCAAACGTACATGCAAAATATTTTATTGCGTGATGCCGATCAAATGAGTATGGCAGTTGCATTGGAAGTACGTGTGCCGTTTTTAGATTACACGTTGGTTGAATTTTTACTGGGTGTAAAAGATGAATTTAAATACCCGCACTCGCCTAAAAAATTATTAACCGATTCGTTAGTCGACTTGCTGCCACAGGATATTATTAACCGTAAAAAAATGGGGTTTATACTACCCTGGAAAAATTGGCTAAAAAACGAACTTAAAGATTTTTGTGAAGAGAACATGGTTCAATTTTCTAAACGCCCTATTGTAAACCGCGACGCCGTACTTTCTATCTGGAACAGGTTTTTAAATAACGATCCTAAAATAACCTGGAGCAGGGTTTGGCATTTGGTGGTATTAAATAATTGGATAAATACAAACAACATTGAGTGCTAAAAAAACAATACTCGTTTTATGCGATTGGTTTCTTCCCGGATACCTTGCAGGCGGTCCAATTCAATCTATCGCCACATTAACAAAACAATTAGGCAACGACATAACTTTTAAAATTATTACTACCGATCGGGATTTTAAGGCAAATGAACCTTACAATGATATTACACCAAACTGTTGGACAAATTTTGAAGGCCGAACCGTATTTTATATTTCACCCGATAAGTTGCATGGCGATTTCCTTTTAAAACTGATTGAAAACACACCGCACGATTGTATTTACTTAAACAGTTTATTCTCAAAACATTTTACCATTGCACCATTAAAATGGAGATTGCACGGCCGCATAAAATCATCTGTAATTTTAGCACCGCGCGGCATGTTGGGCGATGGCGCTTTAGCAATTAAAGCCTTTAAAAAACAACTTTTTTTAATGTATACTAAAACCTTTGGTTTATTTAAAAATGTTTGTTGGCAGTCGACCTCCGCGCAGGAAACTTTAGAAATTAAAAAACGGATTGGGAAAAATGCACGCGTGCTGGAAGCCCCAAATTTTCCTAATCCGGCCGGCGAGGTAAAAACTGTTCTTAAAGAAGTAAATGTTTTAAAACTTTGTTTTATATCGCGAATTTCTGAAAAAAAGAATTTAAATTTTGCTATCGATATTTTAAAAGAGATCAACACATGTAAAATACTTTTTGATGTTTACGGTCCGGTGGAGGATGAAATTTATTGGAATGCCTGCCAACAGAACACTCAGGAACTTCCGCCCAACGTTACATTTAATTATAAAGGCGTGTTAACGCCACAGCAAGTTGGTGCAACTTTTTCTCAATACCACGCGTTATTTTTACCCACTAAAAACGAAAATTATGGGCACATTATTGTGGAGGCACTGCAGCATGGTCGGCCTGTTGTGCTTTCCGACCAAACACCTTGGCGCGGATTGTCACAGCAAAACGTAGGATTTGATATTGCTCTAACAAATAAAAAAGAATTTGTGGCGGCAATCATGTCGTTTTGTCACATCAATCAGATAAATTTTGATAATATGGCGTTGGACTGTATTATTTACATTGAACAAAAATTGAAGGTGGAGGAAATTAAAAACTGTTATCTAAAAATTTTTGCCGGATGAATTATTTTGTAACGGGTATTGGCACTAACGTTGGTAAAACTGTTGTAGCTGCCATACTTGCGGAAGCACTTAAAGCAGATTATTGGAAACCCGTGCAGAGCGGTGCAACCGAAGGTTCCGATTCGGAAACTGTTCGGCTGCTTATAAGTAACCCGCAAACGGTTATACATCCCGAAAGTTACGTGCTTGCTCTACCGGTATCGCCAAACATTGCTGCCAAAGCGGAAAATGTTGAAATTAATGTAGAAAATATTTGTTTGCCTGCAACACAAAATTATCTCATCATAGAAGGGGCGGGCGGTTTACTTGTTCCATTAAATGATACTTTATATGTATGCGATTTAGCTAAAAAATTTAACACGCCGGTTATACTTGTTGTAAAGGATTATTTGGGCTGTATAAACCACACCATGCTTTCGGTAAATTACTTGTTGCAGCATAAGTATACCATTTACGCGCTTGTATTTAACGGTGATTTTAGTTCCGGAGTGAAAGAAATAATTTCCGGCTTTTGCAAAAACTTAAAAATAATTAACCTACCTGAAATAAAAAAACTATCGGCGCAGAGTGTTTTAAAAGTTGCTCGAAATATATCCGGTAAATTTTAAGGTCGGTTTTTACGAAATCATTTATTCTCAATTTCACTTAGTATTATTATCTTTGGCAGTATGAATAACATTAAACCGATAAAATTAATTGAAATAAAAAGTGAGATAGGCGCGGGTACCAGAGGATCGAGCATGGGAGTTGACGCCATTAAAATTGCCGCCCTTGATTTTGGCAGTAATTTTTTTAAAAAATTTAAATCTGTTGAAGTTCAAAACGAAAACCAATTGTTACTAGAACCAGTTGTAAATGATTATGCAAAACGTATAAAAGGCATACATACGTTAAATGAACGCCTAGCCAACGAAATAAAAAAAACCTTATTAAAAGATGAGATCCCAATTGTTTTAGCGGGCGATCATAGTTCCTCATTGGGAACTATTAGCGGTATAAAAATGGCCTACCCCAACAAAACGGTGGGCGTTATTTGGATAGACGCGCACGCCGATATACATACACCCTACACAACGCCAAGTGGTAATATGCACGGAATGCCTTTAGCCTGCGTGCTTGCGGAAGACAATAAAGAACGCCAGCAAAATAAGCCCGACGATGAAACAATTGAATACTGGGAAAAATTGAAAAGCTTGGGCGGAATTACTCCAAAAATTAATTACAACGACCTCGTGTATATTGCACTCCGTGATTTTGAACCGCAGGAAGAGTTTTTAATGAAGAAGAATAAAGTAAGAGTTTTTAGTTTACAGGAAATTCGCAAAAAGGCGGTTGAGCGTGTCGCTATTGAATCGTTAAATTACCTCGACCATTGCGATTTAATTTATGTGAGTTTTGATGTGGATAGCATGGACAGCCGAATTAGCAGCGGAACGGGAACACCGGTACCCAATGGCATTACCGAAAAAGAAGCAGGTAACCTTATTTATTATATCATGCGTTCAAAAAAAATAGTTTGTTTTGAAATGGTTGAAATTAACCCAACGCTTGATAAAGAAAATCTGATGGCGGAAAACGCCTTTGAGATTTTACAAAAAGCGACAAATCAGTTAAATAACGATTTTTAAACTCGGTAACAAAATACTACGGTTTCAAAAAATAAATACTATTACAAATATGTTTATTATCGAAAGAAAGAATATCTATGCTCCGATAAAATTTATAGAACAAATAATTCATTTCGCCTAATACAAATTTACTGTGTTAATACCGGAAGCCATTGTTTACGCATTTAAATCTCATATCCGTTTTACTGCACAAGTATGAAAGCCCTTCAATCCATTAATGTTTATTTACTTAAATATAAGTGGCGGCTGCTTTTAGGGGCTTTGTTCATTATTTTATCTACATCATTCTCTATCTACCAAGGTGTTGTGGTTCGGAAAGCTACCAATGAAATCGTAAAACTTGTTGCACAACATACAGCCATAAATAATGTACAATTTATAACATTTGGTTTAACGCTTTTGGGCTTGGCTCTATTAAGCGGATTGTTTTTATTTTTTCAGCGACAAACTATAATAGTAATGAGCCGGCATATTGAATTCGATCAAAAAAATGAATTGTACGCTCACTTTCAAACACTCGACGCATCCTTTTATAAAAATAATAATACAGGCGACTTAATGAACCGTATTAGCGAAGATGTTGGTAAAGTACGCATGTACACGGGCCCGGCAATTATGTACATGATCAATACTTTTGCCACGGTTGTTATTGTACTTATTTTTATGCTTTCCATCAACAAACAACTTACGTTATTGGTATTTTTACCTTTGCCGTTACTTTCATTTGCTATTTATAAAGTATCCGACCTTATTAATAAACGCGGCACAGTTGTGCAACAAGAGTTATCAAAATTAACATCGCATGCACAGGAAACATTTTCTGCCGTACGCGTTATAAAGGCTTATTCGCGCGAGGAACATTATATCGGTGAACTCGAAAAACTGAATATTAATTATAAAAAACAAAATTTGCGGCTAACACTTGTAGAAGCTTTCTTTCAACCGGTAATGGTTTTAATGATTGGTATTAGTGTTATTGCAACGGTTTGGTATGGCAGTTATTTGGTGGTTAACCAAACAATTGAAATGGGTAACATTACAGAGTTTATTGTGTACGTGTATAAATTAACGTGGCCGTTTGCTTCACTGGGTTGGGTTACATCGTTGGTTCAACGTGCTTCCGCATCGCAGGTACGCATTAATGAGTTTCTTAATTATAAAAGCGCTATACACAATAACCCAAAAGTATTTCTCCCTGTGAAAGGAAATATTGAATTTAAAAATGTTGATTTTTGTTATCCGGGTTCGAGTGCTGTGGTGTTAAAAAACTTCAATTTGAAAATTAATGCTGGCGAAACCATTGGCATTAAAGGTTCAATTGGTACCGGCAAATCAACCCTTGCTAATTTACTCACCAGATTATACGATGTTACTTCAGGGCAACTATTGATAGAAGGACATCCTATAACTGATTTGGATGTTTATGCCTTGCGAAAAAGTATCGGTTATGTACCGCAGGAAGTTTTTCTGTTTTCCGATACCATAAAAAATAATATTGCCTTTTCTGTGTCGAAAACTTATACTGATTCTGAAATTTTTAACGCTGCAAAAAACGCCGGTATTTATGATAATATCATGGATTTCCCACAAGGGTTTGATACAATAATTGGCGAACGTGGCGTCACCTTATCAGGTGGGCAAAAACAACGTATTTCCATAGCCCGTGCAATTATTTCAAATCCACAAATTTTAATTTTCGACGACTGTTTGTCGGCGGTAGATGTTGAAACAGAGGAACTAATTCTCAACAATTTAAAAACGATCATGAAAAACAAAACCTCTATAATTATTAGTCATAGAAGTTCTGCATTAAAATATGCCGATAAAGTAATCGAATTTTAAAACTATAATCTAAACGTTACACCAATGTTTAATGTGTTAAATGTGGTATAGCCCGTTTCCGCACTAAACGCGAATTTGGGAGTTACATAATACCTTATACCCAACACACCGCATGGCCTTACGTTGAAATCTGACTGAACCTGAGTAGTGTAATAAGTTCCATAATAATTATAATAGTAATCATAATATGCCCTGTCGGTAGTAAGTTGTTGATAAGCAAACCCAATTCCGGCGCCGGCGTAAACATCCATTTTTTCTATATTAATTAATTTATTAAAGTGATAATAGCCCATAAAAGCAACTCCGGTTCCAAATGCGTTATCTTTATAGCTCCGTGAGGAGTTTGTGTACCTCCAGGTTTTTAATGCACCTTCCAACACAATACCTAAACCTACTTCTTCACGTATTGGAAATTCATATTTTAAAATAAACGGCCCTAGTGATGCACGGCGGTAATTACTGTACACAGAGCCTTTGGAAACTCCGTAATTAAAATACAATGTGTTTGTGATACCGTAGCCTAATGATAAAAGGTGTTGGCCTAAACCGTAAGATCCACTGTTGCGCGAATTGTAGGGTGAGCGGTAAAATTCTTTGTTATCGGTTTTTTGGGCGAATCCGTTAAACGCTAATGCAAAAAGGATTAATGTAAGAAATGCAATTAATTTGTGTTTTGTAATTTTAAGGGTTTTCATAAGTTCAGTTTTTGCTTATACTACCAAAAATTATGCCAGCTACTTTAATTTTATCAATGCAAAAACTGAATAGTTTAACATGTCCATGTAATTTGCTTCAACGCCTTCACTAGAAAGGGTTTCGCCTCTGTTGTCCTCAATTTGTTTTACCCTAAACACCTTCATCAAAATGAGATCAGTTAATGAGGTTATTCTCATATCGCGCCACGCTTCACCATAATCGTGGTTTTTATTTTCCATTAATTGTTTGGTGGTAGAAGCGTATTTATCATACAATTTTTCAACCTCATCGTAAGGAAGTTCTAACCGTTTTTCATTTTTTAATTCTAATTGAATGAGTGTGATGATGCAGTAATTAATAATGCCAATGTATTCGCCTTTTACATCATCCATTATTTTTTGTGTTCCTTTTTCTTCAATGCTTTTAATGCGTTGTGCTTTAATAAATATTTGGTCGGTTAACGATGAAGGCCTTAAATTTCGCCATGCTGTTCCATAATCCTTCATTTTTCGTAAGAAAAGCGTTTTGCATGTTTTTACGACTTCGTTGTATTGCTCAGTTGTATTGTTCATATATTTAGATGCGCTAATTTAGAAAAAAATGCTTCAAACTTACTTAACAAATGGTAAACAATTAAGTTTTGAAAAGCCAATCGTTATGGCCATTATAAATGTTACGCCCGATAGCTTTTTTGATGGCGGAAAATATAAATCGATTAAAGATATTATGTCGGATGCATCCGAAAAAATCACTAACGGCGCTGCCATTCTCGATTTAGGCGCAGTTTCCACAAGGCCGGGTTCGTTGAGTATTTCAACACATGATGAGGTTGAACGGCTGCATGAGCCTTTATTAAATTTGAGAAAAGAGTTTCCCGAAATACTTATTTCCATCGATACTGCCGATCCTGTAGTAGCAAAATTTTGTGTAGAAAATGGCGCCGACATTATTAACCACGTTTGCAGCGATGATAGCGGTGATGAAATGCTCCAAACCGTTGCTGCGCTTAATGTTCCTTACATCCTAATGCATATGCAAGGAACGCCTCTAACAATGCAAAATAATCCGGTTTATAAAAATATTATTAACGAAATAGAAAGTTTTTTTTGGAATAAGATCGAGTCAGCTGCTGCAATTAATTTTAATAAAATAATATTAGATCCCGGGTTTGGATTTGGTAAAACCACCGAGTATAATTATAGATTATTAAAAGGCTTGAGTAATTTTAAAAAGTTTGGATTTCCTTTACTAGCGGGGATTTCCCGTAAGGGTATGATAACTAAGGTTATCGATACGATTCCGCAAACAGCCTTAACCGGAACCATTGTTTTAAATACGATTGCTTTAATAAACGGCGCTTCCATTTTGCGTGTGCACGATGTTAAAGAGGCAGTACAAACCGTTGAATTACTTAAATATTATGTATCTGTTTAAGTTTACAATATATGTTGGTTAGTAAATAAAGATGTGTTAGTATAAGTTCATTAAATCTGCAAAACGAATTGTAAAAACCATGAAAAACCCGACGTTTTTTTTAAAGACCTTATTCTATTTAGTTTTAAACTAATTTTCAACACAATGATAGCTTTCAATAAATAATATAAATATTTGTTCACTTAATAAAAATCGGTATGTCAGAAGAAATTGAAAGAACGGAAAGAGAAGATCTATTTTCGAAAGCGGTTAAGGCGGGGAAACGTACGTATTTCTTCGATGTTAAATCTACCCGTGGAAATGATTATTATTTAACCATTACCGAAAGCAAAAAACGTTTTGGAGCTGATGGAAAGTTTAGTTATGAAAAGCACAAGATGTTTTTATATAAAGAAGATTTTGAAAAATTTATGGAAGGGTTGAACGAATCCATTGAAATTATTAAAGCAAACGCGCCGCCAATAGTAGAGCGCGAGGCGTATGAAAAAGATTCTTCTTATTCTGAAAAAAAGTCATCGACTTCAACTGATGAAGTAAACTTTGATGATTTAGGGAAGTAGGTTTTTTTCTATTATTTTTTTTAATTTATTAATAGGTCACCAGTTGTTTGATCAGGCGCTTCATTTGCTGTAGTTTCGCTTGTTACAAAGAATTGAATAAATTCATGCAAAGGCTCAATTTTAATTTTAAAACGGTAATTAAATTATTAAATTCGTACTTCACATAACATAACATAACAATTCTTTTTTCTATAAACTAATAATTTATCAATATGGCATTCGACATTGAAATGATTAAAAAGGTTTACGGCAATATGCCTGCACGTATTGAGGCTGCACGTAAAAACCTTGGACGACCGTTAACCTTAGCAGAGAAAATTTTGTATTCTCATCTTGATGCAGCGATGGAACAAAAAGATTATCCGCGTGGGAATTCTTACGTTGATTTTAATCCTGATAGAGTTGCCATGCAGGATGCTACCGCCCAAATGGCATTGTTACAATTTATGCAAGCTGGTCGCACTCGGGTTGCTGTTCCCTCTACAGTGCATTGCGATCATTTAATTACGGCAAAGGATGGCGCCAAAGAAGATCTTGCACACGGTAACGCTGAAAGCAAGGAAGTCTTTGATTTTTTAGGTTCGGTATCAAATAAATATGGTATTGGTTTTTGGAAACCGGGCGCCGGAATTATACATCAGGTGGTTTTAGAAAATTACGCTTTCCCTGGCGGTATGATGATTGGCACAGATTCGCACACAGTTAATGCCGGTGGTTTAGGAATGGTTGCCATTGGTGTTGGTGGAGCTGATGCCTGCGATGTGATGGCCGGGTTACCATGGGAACTTAAAATGCCAAAATTAATTGGCGTAAAACTTACCGGTAAGTTGAGTGGTTGGGCAAGTGCTAAGGATGTTATTTTAACTGTGGCCGGAATTTTAACTGTAAAAGGTGGTACAGATAAAATCATTGAATATTTTGGCGAAGGTGCTATCAGTTTAAGTTGCACCGGAAAAGGTACAATTTGCAACATGGGTGCCGAAGTAGGCGCAACAACTTCTACTTTTGGGTATGATGAAAGTATGAGCAGGTATTTAAAAGCTACCGGTCGTGCCGATGTTGCTGAGCAGGCCGATTTAATTAAAGAACATTTAACCGGCGATAAAGAAGTTTACGCTGATCCGAAAAAATATTTTGATGAAGTTATTGAAATAAATCTTTCAACGCTCGAACCTCATGTTAACGGTCCATTTACTCCTGACTTAGCTACACCAATTTCTAAATTAAAAGAAGTTGCTATTGCTAACGGATGGCCTTTAAAAATTGAAGCAGGTTTAATCGGGTCATGCACAAACTCTTCATACGAAGATATTTCACGGGCGGTATCGCTTGCAAGACAGGTGTCGGCAAAGGGTTTAAAATCCAAAGCCGAATTTATGATTAATCCGGGTTCCGAACAAATTCGTTACACGATTGAGCGTGATGGATTTTTAGATGTGTTTAATGAAGTGGGCGCAACTATTTTCACAAACGCTTGCGGTCCTTGTATCGGTATGTGGGATAGAGTGGGAGCGGAAAAAAAAGAAAAAAACACGATCATCCATTCTTTTAACCGCAACTTTGCTAAGCGTGCCGACGGTAATCCAAATACATATGCGTTTGTAGCCTCACCTGAATTGGTAGCGGCCATGGCAATTTCGGGCGATCTTACATTTAACCCTTTGACCGATTTTTTAATCAACGAAAAAGGAGAAAAAGTTAAACTTGATGAACCAACCGGCTACGAACTTCCTCCCAAAGGTTTTGCCGTTGAGGATGCCGGTTACCAAGCACCTGCTACAGATGGTAGTGCTGTTCAGGTTTTGGTGAGCCCAACATCTAACCGTTTACAGTTGTTGGATCCTTTTTCTGCCTGGGAAGGATTAGATATCAAAGGATTAAAATTATTAATTAAAGCGAAAGGAAAATGTACAACCGATCATATTTCAATGGCCGGGCCTTGGTTAAAGTTCCGCGGACATTTAGATAATATTTCAAACAACATGTTGATTGGAGCGGTAAATGCCTTCAACGAAAAAACAGATTCGGTAAAAAACCAAATTACAGGTGAGTACGAAGCAGTGCCTCACGTACAACGCGCTTACAAAGCAAAAGGTATAGGTAGTATTGTTGTTGGTGATGAAAATTACGGTGAAGGTTCATCGCGGGAACATGCTGCTATGGAACCACGTCATTTAGGTGTGCGTGCTGTTTTGGTAAAATCTTTTGCACGTATTCACGAAACAAATTTAAAAAAGCAGGGCATGTTGGGCTTAACGTTTATTGATACGGCCGACTATGATAAAATAAAAGAAAATGATGTTATTGACATTACCGGCTTAATTTCTTTTACACCTGGTGTCCCTTTAAACATAACATTAAATCACGCTGATGGAAGTCGCGAAGAGTTTAAAGTTAACCATAGCTACAACGCACAACAAATTGAGTGGTTTAAAGCTGGTGGTGCGTTAAACATTATTCGTGCCTCAGTAAAAGCATAATTTTGAATACGGTTACGCATTTGATTTTTAAATAGTTAAAATTTAAAACAAAAAAATATTCGATAATTTTCAACTGGCAATTGAAAATTATCGTTTTTTTATACTTAATAAATTAAAATTAGTATATATATATATGTTTTTAAATTATAAAATACGGGATTTTTTTGATGAACGAAATATAGTGAAACTCAATATAAATCGAGTAAATATAAAAAATTTACCCCTGCCTACCCGGATTATACGTTATCATTAATTACTCAAAATTTAAATGACGGCAGCAAGGCAACTGAATTGATACGATTTTAGTAAATGAGTTTTATTCTAAAATCGCAAAACAAAATGCTCCTTATTTTTTTGTTCTGTTCTAAAAAATATGATGCCAAAATAAAACATATCGATGCTCAATGTTACTCCGGCATGAGCACATATTTCTTTCCATGCCTTCTCCATTTCTTTACTCCAATAAATATCATCAAAAACAATAATGGTTGAACTATTTTTGTTTGCAAGGGCCATTTTAAAATAGTGCATGGTGGGTTCGTAAGCGTGATTGCCATCAACGTAAATTAACCCGGGAAAATCAATTGATGAAAGTAGCGCTGCAAAAGTGTCGTTAAAATTTCCGATAATGGATTTTATATTTTTTACTTTTTGCGTAGCAAACAGCTTGTTTGAAAATTCATGCAATGCTGTACATCCTTCTAAAGTATAAATGGTGCTTTCAGCCGAAGCCATTGATAAATAGAGCGACGTTAAGCCCAACGATGTTCCCAACTCAATAATAGTGTTGGGTTTAAATTTATTTACCAATCTGTACAAAAATTCCGCTTGTTTTTGTTGGGCAATACCATAACGGGCTATGGCGCTTATATTACGGTTGGCTGTTTTAAGTTTGCGAGAACCCGCACCAAAATCATTTACTAAAATACTGGAATAATTGGATCTTAATTGTTTGCGTATTGCTTTTAGTTTTTTAAAGTCGCTAAAGGGATACGGATTTATTATAAGCTCGTTATAAAATTCAAAAAGAAACGGCGAGTGCAGATCATGATCTGTAGATGCTGTTAGCTTGTAGTTTAGATATTTTAAAATTGTAGAAAAGTTCAAACGAAATGTGTTATCGTTATAAAAAAATTAGTTTTCATGACACGTGCACAGGGCCAATTTTTCAAGTGGTTTGGTTTTGTAATTAGGCAGTGTTACTTCTTTCATAAAAAAAATAGTAAGGTCATTAATTTTATTTTCAGGATTTTCATGATTCCATTTTTTAATTAAATATGAGCAATAGAATGGTCGGATGTAGTTATTATTATTAAAAAGGTAATTCTCGCTATATTTTCGCCAACGGTCGCTTTCAAATTCCGCAACTATATGCAAAGGTTTTGTAAAAGTAAGTGCTGAGCCTTCATGTTTTACATCAATAAAATTTCCTTTAGCAGTGTAACCACTAAACACAAAAAAGCCATCTTCTTTGTAAACGCTGGGCGAAAACATTCCCCAACTTTGTTCGAGTCGCAAAGCCGTACCAAACTTTAATAAGGTTGAATTTAAAACGTACGGAAATCTTTTTACATTACCGAGATTGAGCATTAGGCAATAAAAAAAAATCAATGCAACCAAAACATTTTTAAGGGTGTAGAAACTTTCAAAAATAAAACCATTTAATACCGGAGATTCTTCTAAAATTAAAGGTTTGGGTTTGATAAATTTTCTTTCAAATATCTCGACGTATTGAGCTGGTATTAACCCGATTAGTGTTACCAAACCAATGATGTAAAATAAACCGACATACAATGTAAAAGCGATTCCTAAATGCAAAAGTGCAACCGACAAAAGCCCAGCAACTCTTAGTTTTTTTACAGGTAGCATGATAAGTAATGGCGCCACGAGTTCAATGTAATAAACCACTTGGGTTAGTACCATCATCAGGTTAGGAAATTTATAAATCAGCGAACCTAATGGTAATTTGAGTTGATCAAGGCTTAACGCGTAATAAAGCGCCGTGCCGTCTGCGTGCCACTCGGCGTGCGTTTTTAACATGGCAGAAAAAAAATAGACTGAGCAAATTAAAAAGATATAACCGAAATTTGCAACCGAAAAAAATGCATTGTCCTTTATGGTTTGTTGTTGAATACTGTACCGTTCACCCCACGGTAAGAACACTCCCCACAACAATATCAAGCGAAGCAAATCGTCGCCACCTTGTAAAATAAAAGGGTTTCGGTTTTGGATTGAAACTAAAAATACCCAGCAAATAAATGTGAATAGTCGGGTACGATAGCCTAAAATTAATAATACGATGCATAACGCATTTAATAAAAAAAACGATGCTTGGCACCAGAGCTGATCGCTTATACCATACAACGAAAAATATAAGGAATTCCAATTGTAGCTTTTTAAAATGGTTAACGGAAGAATACCCTCATTTGTAAAAAACGCTTTAATGGACAGGCATCTAATAAAAAGATCCGTCAATAATACCAATCCAATACTAATACGCATCAATGAGAGTGCCCGTAAATCAAGCGAATACGCGGTTTTGAAACCGGAATATATTTTTTCAGAAATACCTTTGATCACAACATAAAAAAAGCCTTGCCGAAGCAAGGCTTTAATTTAAAATTATTTTATATTATAAGCAACCAACCTGACCAGTAACAGTAACTGTTGGAAATGCCGAACCACCTTGCAAACATGCAATGTTATTAAATGTGGCTGTTACCGCTCCACTTCCGGAAACTGTAACGGTTACATTCCCGCCCGAAGAATACCATGTTGTGCCAGTTGGCTGGCTTGTGGGATTTGTAATGGTTAAACAAGCTTTACCGGTAGTTCCCGCAAGCGCACCTGAACTTGATACTAAAACATAAGTTCCAGCAGCTGGTGGCGAGGTAAAGCACAATGAAACCGAAGTTCCTAAACTGCTGTTTGAAATGTTTAAACAATTTTGACCTGAACAGCCAAAGCTCGACCAGGATCCACCTAAACCAATTGTAGCCATTGATGAATTTTGATAAGGTGCTGAAGTTGTCGCTACAGTACCGGTGGTTGTAACGTTAGTAATATTTGGATTACCTCCCGTACCAGCCTCTTCCTTATATTTTGGGGTAACTGCGTTACCGTCGTTTTTT
>JAYTBK010000493.1:0-2525 GCA_043737035.1 Bacteroidota bacterium
CCGGTACATCCACATTTTGGCGCTGGATTTTGTGCTTTCATTAACGGATGCAGCGTCGGCCGAAATTTTAGCCTTATCGTATTCTTTATTTCGTAAGTAATTCGATGCATTTTGCACTTGATTACTTTGTGCTGATAACAATACAGTTGTAAAAATACAAGTTGTAGTAATTATTTTCTTTAAGTTCATTTGAGGGGGTAATTTATACGTGTTAAAGATAACTATTTTCTTAAAAAAAAACACTAAGCAAATAAGGCTTAGTGTTTAATTTCGTTAACAAATACTTCCGTTGAAGTAGGCTATTGTTGCATTAATTTAATCAACGGATATTTTTTTCAATTTTATCTTATTTAAAACCTCTTTGTTTTTTGCGTCTTTTGATGCCTTATCTAAAGCTGCTTCAATATAGGCTTTGTCACCAACCACAACCGTTACTAATTTGTTCGCGTCAAAATACTTTTTAATTTGTGCGTTAACATCAGCCTTGGTCATGTTTTTTAATATCTGGTTTTGTTTTACAGTAAAATCTTTTTCAAGATTATATTTTACGATGTTAGATAAAAACATGGCTTTTTGATATGGCGCTTCATACTTTAACGCTTCCGAATTTAATAACGAACTCTTTGTAAATTCAAGTTCCTTGTCGGTTACTCCATTTGCCTGATAGCTGTTAAATTCTTTAATGATTTCAGCCAAGGCTAAAGCTGTTGCAGGTCGTTTAACGGATGTACCAATACTAAACAATCCGTTATATTTTCCACCATTAAACCCCGAGAAAATTCCATAAGTATAGCCTTTTTCTTCGCGTAAGTTTAAATTTAATCGGCTGTTAAAATTACCGCCCAACATAAAGTTTGCGATACGGTTTTTGTAGTAATCGCCTGTTGCATCAAATTTTAATGAAGGATAGCCCATTTGAATAACCGATGACGGAGCACCAAATTTGTTATAAATGTAAAACTGTGGTTCAGCGTTAGCAACAGGCTCTGTAACCGGTTGTATCACAACGGGTTTAGCCGGCCACTTATTTAAGAAACCAAGTTTGCTTAAAACATCCTTCTCTTCAACATCACCAACAATAACGAGGTTAGCAACACTCGGTGAATAATTTTTTTCGTAATACTCTTTTACATCGACAAGTTGAATATTATCAACCGATTTTTGCGACGGACTTAACCCAAGCACCGTGCTTCCGTAAACTGCAAAATTAAAAGCTTTTTCGGCCATTACATTTGGGTTGGTCTCTTCATCTTTGATACTTCCTTTATATTGTTTTTTTGCTAGCTTAAATTCTTCTTCTTTAAAAGCAGGATTAAACAGTTTTTCTTCAAGTATTTTTAGCGTTGCATCCAAATTCTTTTTTAGCGCTCGTATTTGAATAGTTGTAGCCGATTTACTTGCATCAAAATTTATAGAGCTTCCTAATTTTTCGAGTTCAGCGCTAATTTGTTCGGTAGTAAAATTTTTAGTGCTTTCATTTAATAATGTAGCGGTTAATTCGGCTACTCCTAATTTTTTCATTTGATCGGGAGTTAAAACCAAACTTCCTCCTTCCATATTAATAACAATTGTTACCTGCGGCGTTTCGCTGTTTTTAGTGCCAATAACAGTTAGTCCATTGGCAAGTTTAGAAGTAAAATAATCCGGTACTTTTACCGTTTTTACAGCAGTTGCAACCGGGCGCATTGTTCTATCAAACTTATCAGCGTTAGGTAAGTAACTTAATCCTGAATATTCGGCCGGTGTTTCGAATTTCATGCCGGCATAAGGATTATTACTTTTAACCGAATCTTTTTGGTTCATAATCGGATAAGTATTCAAAATAGCAGCGCCCGAACCTTTTATATATTTATTAAACACCCGAATAATATCATCCTTGGTAACACGGTTGTACCTGTCAATTTCATCACTAATGGTGTAACCTTTACCAAGTAAACGTTCCCACTCCGAAATGATACCCGCTTTTTCGCTAACGGTAGAAATAGCACCGGAATAACCTGCTTCCACTTCTGCTTTACTTCTTAATAAGGCATCATCTGTAATTCCTGTTTCTCCGAATTCATTAATGGTTTCTTTTACTTTCGTATCCACGTCGGTAAACAATTTTTCTAAATTAAAATCTTCGGGCGGATATGCTACAATTACAATTTGAAATTCGCCACTTAATTCCTCCGAACGGTGCGTAACAGCAGCCTGAACGGCAAATTCTGGTTTTACAAATTTCTTATAAAAAATGGAGTTATTTCCATTTCCCATCATAATTCCTAAAAGATCTAACGCTGGCTCATCTCTATGATATTGCGGTACAGTTGGATATACCCGTAAATTTAAAGGAAAATAAACGCGGTCTCTGTAAGCTGTATATTTGTCGGTAGCAATGGTAACCGGAGCTACACGCATTTTTTTAACATCCGGACATTGTTTTAAACTACCAAAATATTTATCGATCATCACTAAAACTTCGCTTGTATTAAAATCACCGGATAGCGTTAAGATTGCATTGTTTGGACCGTACCAGCGCAAAA
>JAYTBK010000494.1:0-6355 GCA_043737035.1 Bacteroidota bacterium
GCGGTATTACTTTTTTGGTTCCACCTGCTGTAGGGCTAACAGGAAGCGGCGCAGGAGGCCAGTTTATTTTACCGTTGTAAGTAACCATCGCACGCGATACAATGGCATCTTCCATATCAATTTTCCATTTTTCGGCTTTGCCCATATCATCTAATAAATGACACAGGTTATTTCCGTACAATTGCGAAGCTTGGCTCGGTAACTGATTTAATTTTCCTACAATGGTAATGCCGTTATCGGTTGTGTAAACTTCGCCATTTTTAGTTAACACACAATTACCACCCGATGATGCCGCCAAATCCACAATAACAGAACCTGACTTCATGGCTGCAACATGGTAATCTAACCAAAGTTTAGGAGCCGGCCTGCCGGGAATTTGCGCGGTCGTAATTACGATGTCAACTTCTTTTGCCTGTTCTAAAAACAATTTCATTTCAGCGTCGATAAATTCCTGACTCATTTCTTTTGAGTAACCCGAAGATGTTGCACCATCCTCTTCTATTTCAACGGTAAGAAACTCTCCGCCCATTGATTGAATTTGTTCTGCAACTTCTTTACGCGTGTCAAACGCTCTAACGATTGCACCCAATGAATTTGCGGCGCCTAATGCTGCTAACCCTGCAACACCTGCGCCAATAACTAATATTTTTGCGGGTTCAACTTTTCCAGCCGCAGTGATTTGTCCGTTTAAAAATCTTCCGAAATGATAAGAACCTTCTATAACCGCTCTGTATCCGGCAATGTTAGCCATTGAAGATAACACGTCCATTTTTTGGGCCCTCGAAATGCGTGGAATCGCATCCATTGCAATGGCGTTTACTTTTTTATCAGCAAGTTTTTGAAGCAATGGTTGATTTTGAGCCGGCCACAAATAACTCAGCATTACCAACCCTTCGCGCATTAAATCAACCTCCGCCATTGCAGGTTCTTTAACCTTTAATACAATGTCTGACTTGTTATAGATTTCTTCGGCAGTGGCTACAATTTTAGCGCCCGCATCCTCAAATTCTTTATCCGAAAAATTTGCTTTTACACCGGCGTTATGCTGTATGTAAACTTCAAATCCTTGTTTTTGCAATCGTTTAACTGTTTTTGGAGTGGCTGCAACCCGAAGTTCGTTTGGTGATATTTCCGATGGTATTCCAACTTTCATAGTGTGTGAGTATGTAGTATTAAAACTATTATGACAAAGTTTTTCACCGAATACAAGTTTCGGTTAAAGAGCAAATAAACTAAAAAAATACGAGTAATTCAAAACGGAATTGTAAACAGTTTTGTTTGCAAGTACCGCCTATAAACATACGATTGAGGCTGTGTTTGATCTCTGCCGCATTTTTTATGCGGGAAGCGGGTGCCGAAAGCACGGCCCGCAGGGATACGCTCAAATTTAATAAAAACAAAAAACCCATACACTAAAAATGCACGGGCTCTTATGTGTATAAAAGAAATTTATTTTGTTTCGGCTGGTTTTACTTCGGCCGCTTTTTTGTCCTTGCAACATGCTTTTCCTTCTTTTTTATCAGAAGCAGAACATGATTTTCCTTCTGTAGATTTATCTTTGCAGCAAGATTTTGTTTCTTTTTTAGCGTCTTTTTTGCCTTTGTCTTTATCATCAGTTGTTGAAGCTGAAACACTTGCTACCAATCCGGTAAATGCTAACATTAAAAATACTTTTTTCATATTGGAGGGTTTTAAATTTATAACATCAAATTTAAGAAATAATTGAATGTAGCATGCAATCTATTTCGTTAATATGCCCCTCGTATGTTAAAAAAATAAAATTGCTTTTACGATTTAGATTTTTTATTTTTAGAATATTAAATCCCTATCCCCATGACAAAAAATTTTCTTTTTAATGCCTTATTAATAGCAACCACTTCGTTAAGTGCGCAAATAAAAACAGACAACTGGACATCTATATCTGAGCAGGAAGCCATAGTTTCTGGAAAACGTGAAATTGTACCCGAAAAATATAAAGTATTTCATCTCAACTTTCCTAATTTGAAAAGTTTATTGAGCTCGGCTCCTTCGGATAAAAGCGTGCTCATAAAAAATTCGTTGTTAGAAATTTCGTTACCCATGCCCGACGGAACGCTTCAAAAATTTAAAGTTGTGGAAGCCCCTGTAATGGCTGCGGAGTTGCAAGTAAGTTTCCCGAATATTAAAACCTATAGTATACATGGGGTTGACGATGCTTATGCCAGCGGTAAAATAGATGTAACGGAATTTGGTTTTCACGGAATGATACGCAGTCCGAACGGAGATGTTTTTATTGATCCCTTTTGCAGAAATAATACGTCTGATTATGTTTCCTACTACACGTATGATTTTAAAAAGCCTGATATTTTTAAAATACCTGAGGTTGGTGTTATCACCGATGAAATCAATCAAACTAAAAAAACGGCTAATACAGCGGCATTAATTTGTGCGGGTGTTAATTTACGCACGTATCGTTTGGCGGTTGCTTGTACGGGCGAATACGCGGTGGCTGCAACCGGCTTTGCGAGTCCAACCACATCGCAAACACTTGCAAAAGTTGTAACGAGTGTTAACCGCGTTGATGGCGTTTACGAAAGTGAAGTTGCTATACGAATGGTGTTGGTACCAACTACAACATTAGTGCTTTTTACCACACCGGGCACGGGGTTTACAACAGCTGAAAATAATAGTTCAACATCACTCATTGGAAAAAGCCAAAGTATCATCACAACGAATATCGGCTCTGCTAATTTTGATATTGGTCACACGTTTAGTACAGGCGGTGGCGGCTTGGCGAATTTGGGCTGTGTTTGCAGCAACTCATCAAAAGCAAGTGGCATTACTGGAAGTAGCAACCCCGTTGGTGATCCTTACGATATTGATTACGTAGCTCACGAAATGGGTCACCAGTTCAGCGGCAACCACACATTTAATGCAAATTCGGGTGCGGGTTCATGTTCGGGAAATAGGAATGGAAGCACATCCGTTGAGCCCGGAAGCGGTGTTACCATTATGGCATATGCCGGAATATGTGGTGCGGTAAATGATCTTGCATCGAACAGTATTGCTTATTTTCATGGAGTTAGTTTTGATGAGATCATGAACTTTACAACCAACAATGGCGGAAGTAGTTGCGATGTATTAACAATATCGGGTAATAACCCGCCCAGCGTAACCGTAATGGCAAATATAACAACTTCGCCAAATACACCATTTACATTAACAGGGTCTGCCACGGATCCTGATGGCGATGCGTTAACTTACCAATGGGAAGAAATGGATGCCGGCACGGGATCGGGAGGAAATTGGAACTCTGGTGCAAAACCATTTTACCAGTCTTACGCTCCAATTGCTTCAGCGACACGAAGTTTTCCGAGCGCGGCCGTTATATCGTCGGGCAATTTGCAAGGCACAAGAGGAGAGTTTACACCAACTACGGCACAAGTTTTAAAATTTAGGTTAACTGCGCGCGATAATAAAATGGGAGGCGGTGGAGTTTGTTCGGCTACTACACAAGTAACGGTCGTAAATTTTTCGGTGACATCGCAGGGCACTGCCGGCATTGTGTATACAAGCGGTTCAACACAGGTAATAACCTGGGCAATGAACGGCACAAACGTTGCGCCAATTAGTTGCGCCAATGTAAATATTTATTTCAGCTTAAATTCGGGCACAACTTACTCACTCGTTTTAGCGAACACACCAAATGACGGAACTGAAAATATTGCCATGCCAACTGTTACTGCCAACATTGCAACGTGTATGGTAAAAGTACAAAGCAGTACAGGCCCCATATTTTTTGATGCCAACAACGTAGCATTTACTGTTTCAAACAATACAGGCATCGTGCAAACCGAAGCCAACACCATACAAATGCTTTTGTATCCAAATCCTTTTTCAGGAAGCGTACAAATATCCATTACAAACCCGGGAACTTTAAACGCCGGCAATACCAAATTAAATGTTTACGATGTATTAGGCCATTTAGTTAAAACCGAAAAAATTAAAGTGGTAACAAACTACACAGAAACGTTTGACTTAACGGAATTAGCTAACGGCACGTACATGGTAGAAATAACTGACGGCAAACAAAGATCGGTTAGCAGGATGGTTAAGTTGTAGGGGTGAGTGGTTCAGCATCTGCGAATTGATTGTAAATTTTTCTTTTTTTTAGAAAAGTAATTATGTTTGAGAGTTATGCAGAAATTTAAGGAACAACACGACAATGGACAGATACAAAGAAACATTTGAAACTTGGAACAAAGTTGCATCACTGTATCAAGACAAGTTTATGGACTCAGACTTGTATAATGACACATATGATTTTTTTTACAATTTAATTACAAAAGACGAAGCTAAACTGTTAGAAATAGGTTGTGGACCTGGAAATATTACAAAATATCTTTTAGCAAAACGACCAGACCTTAATATTTTCGGAATTGACATAGCACCAAATATGATCGAACTTGCTAAGAAGAATAATCCAACAGCAAGTTTTGCCATTATGGATAGCAGACAAATTTCCAACCTTGAAGCAAAATATGACGGCATTGTTTGCGGATTCTGTCTACCATATTTATCGCAGTCAGACAGTAAAATACTTATTACCGACTGTAATAATTTACTAAATGAAAATGGACAATTATATTTAAGTTTTGTTGAAGGCGACCCCAATAAATCTGACTTTCAAGTTGGAAGTAGCGGCGACAGAACATATTTTTACTTTTACAACTTATACGAGCTGACTGAGCAACTTAAAAAAAACAACTTTGAACAAATTAATGTATTTAAAGTGAATTATAAGAAAGCAGAAAACAAAAACGATATACATACAATACTGATAGCGAAGAAAAAAACGATCGCGTAACAGCAAGCAAGCTTAATTTTTTGCGTGTTAACGCTCAAATGCATAACTTAGACAAGCAAAAAACGAAGCATAGTCGCAAAACGGTGGAAGTTCAGAAGCTAACAGCATCGCATCACCTTAGCATGGAACCGCGTTTAACAAGGTATGTTTGTAAAACTACATCGAAGCCTTGGTTAATGTCGGCTTCCACAAAATCGATTTTATATTGCCCGCATTTTAGTTTAATGGCTTCAGCGTATTCGCGCACTTTTTTAATGTATGTTTCTTTTACCTGCGTAGGATTTAATTTAATTTCTTGGTTTGTTTCCACATCAATAAAATGGTATGGCCTGTTCTCAAATTCAAAATCCATTTCCTGTTTTTTATCTACCACATGAAATAAAACCACATCGTGTTTTTTATATTTTAAATGTTGCAATGATGAGAAAATAGTTTCCAAATGCGACTCATCTTCAAACATATCGCTAAATATCACAACTAGTGACCTTGAGTGGATAATTTCAGCAATTTGATTAAGCGCCTTAGAAGTTTGAGTAAGCGCATTGCTTAAGTGTTCTGCGCCGTTCAACAATTGCTCGAGTTCGAAATAAATTAGTTTTTGTTGCGTTGGATTACTTTTAGCCGGATAATGTTTTTGAATTTCATCACTAAATAAAGTAAGGCCAATGGCATCACGTTGATTTTTTAAAAGTTCAATTAACGCGGCCGCCGCATAAACTGAAAACGACAATTTTGTAAGGTTTTCGGATGCCTTGCTCAACGGAAATAACATGGAGCCGGAAACATCAATAACGATCTGGCAACGTAGGTTTGTTTCTTCTTCGTACCGTTTGATAAAGAGCTTATCAGTTTTAGCAAACAGTTTCCAGTCGATATGCTTGGTACTTTCTCCGCTATTGTAAATGCGGTGCTCGGCAAATTCTACCGAAAAGCCGTGGAAAGGACTTTTATGCAGGCCGGTAATAAAACCTTCTACGACTTGTTTTGCTAACAATTCGAGTTTGGAAAACGGTTCTATTTTTTGTCGGTCGATCACTGTTATAAAAATACACTTTTTATTTTTAGTTCAACTTTTAATGCTGTGAAACCGCGTGAAGGATGGAAGCGGGAAATCCTTTGAACGAAACGGAGTGGAGTTAAAAGATTGAAGCAAACAGCCTGACGACGCCTGCCCTTTGCATCGGCACGCACTAAAAATAAAAAAACCCTCCGTACATACGAAGGGTTTTAATTTAATAAATTAGTTTCCTAATTATTTTCCTTTGTTAACGTTACCCGCTAATTCAGTTCCAGCTTTAAATTTTACTACTTTTTTAGCAGCAATTTTAATTTCTTTTCCTGTTTGTGGATTACGACCTAAACGTGCGGCACGCTTAGCAACTGAGAAAGAACCGAAACCTACTAAAGAGATGCGATCGCCTTTTTTTAATCCTTTTGATACTGCTTCGATAGTAGCATCTAAAGCACGACCTGCATCAGCTTTTGTTAATTTAGCTCCGTTTGCAATTG